>DAOWFR010000007.1 GCA_030637925.1 Methanobacteriota archaeon | reverse complement strand
TATCAACAATTTTCTCATCAGCAACCTTTAATAATTCTTCTTTAGAAACATTTAGTAATATATCAAACTCATTCTTGCCTGCTTTAAGAATCTCATAATACTTGGCCCAAACCTTTTTAGTAGCCATTCCACTTTTTAGAACAAGAGATAATATTTCATGCAAAGGAATAATTCTCTTAAAAGGCTTAGCATTATTAGGTTTTTCACCTTGTTTTCTATCAGCAAGTTCATCAACTCTGTTTAATACACCAATAGTTAAGGGTCTCTTGCAAACAGGGCATATATTATTATGCTTCTTAGATTCCTCAGGACTAAAAGAAATATTACAATTCCTATGCCCATCAAAATGATACTTACCATAATTAGGGTCAACCTCAATAGTTTCAGCTAATCCTTGCCCTGTTCTCAAAGCTTTAATCAAATTATTATAAGTTAATTCCTTAATCTCAAAAACAGTTGACTCTCTACCAATACGCCAAGGCCAAAAACTATGAATATCAGAAAAACTAACCAGATTATAATTATCAAGTTGGGATAAACGCCAATTCATTTCAGGGTCACTGCTAATACCCGTTTCTAAAGCATGAATATATTTTGCTTTATCTTCAAAACACTCCTCAACACTATCAAAGCCTGACTTACTACCAAAAAGACTAAACCAGGGAGTCCAGATATGAGCAGGTATTATCTCAATATCCTTGCTAATCTTTATCATTTCATCAACAAACTCAGGACAAGGGATCTTAAATATGGGTCTGCCATCATAATCAACCCTTCCTTTACTCTTAAGATAATCAGTTATCTGCTCAACTATTTCAAAACTAGGAGCTAATATAACCAAATGAATCCTTCTGCCCTTATACTTCTGAGTATACATTAAGGATATTTCATTTTGAAGCACAAAAGGAAAACCATTCTTTGTTTTAAGAATGCCTGTGCCATCTTCTTTTAACTCTTTTTTTAACTCAGCAAACCATTTTGGATGAGAAAAATCACCTGTACCTAATAAATCAAGACCCTTTATCTTTGCCCATTTCTCAAGATTAGGAATGGTAAGCTGAGCAGAGCAAGCCCTTGAGTAACGTGAATGAATATGAAGGTCAGCTATGATTCTCATATTTTAACTTCAGAATTGGTTATTATATATAAATATTTATACTTAATATCAAAACATTAATAAACATCTAATAATAAATGATTATCAGGAAAGAGGTGGCCTTTAATTGTACTATAAAATGCCTTTTGATGAGGTAATCAAGCACTTTACCAGCTCAGAGGACAATGGCTTAACCAGCAAAGAAGCAGGGTTAAGGCTTGAGAAGTTTGGAGCTAATGAGATAAAAAAAAGAAAAAAGATTTCTGCTTTTCAAATCTTTGTAAGACAATTCACCTCATTTATTGTTATGATTCTTGTGGCTGCTATTGTAATATCTTTGTTAATAGGTGAGAAACTAGATGCAGTTGTTATTGCAGTCATCCTGGTTTTTAATGGAATCTTTGGCTTTGTGCAGGAGTACAAGGCAGAAAAGGCAATAGAAGCCTTGAGAAAACTCACTGCTCTTAAAGCCAAGGTTATAAGGAATGGTAAAGAAGAAGAGGTGGATTCTAGGGATTTGGTTCCAGGAGACATAATTCTTTTAGAGACAGGAAGCAAGGTTCCTGCTGATGCAAGACTGATAGAGGTAATCGCATTTCAAGTTGATGAATCCTCATTAACAGGAGAGTCTGTGCCTTCAAGAAAGTTTATAGAGCCAATAAAAGAAAACATCCAAGTCACTGACCAGGAGAACATGGTCTTTATGGGCACTATTGTTACAAAAGGTCATGCAAAAGCAGTTATCACAAGCATAGGCATGAAAACACAGATAGGCAAGATTGCAGAAATGGTTCAGGAGGTAAAGGAAAAGCTTACTCCATTGCAAGAAAAACTAAAGCAGTTTGGAAAATGGCTTGGTTTTGTTACAATCGGAGTGTGTGTTGTTGTTTTTGGGGTTGGTGTTCTAAGAGAGTATCTGGTAAAAGGATTAGTTGAAACAGGATTTCTAAGTGGAATGTTTCTTGCTGCTGTTGCTCTGGCAGTAGCTGCTATTCCAGAGGGATTGCCTGCTATTGTTACTATCTCCATGGCTCTTGGTGTGAGAAGAATGGTCAAGAGAAATGCTTTAATCAGACACCTCCCTGCTGTTGAAACCCTTGGATGCACTAATGTGATTTGCGCTGATAAGACAGGCACCTTGACCAAGGATGAGATGACAGTCAAGGAAATCTATGCTAATAATGAGTTAATCAAGGTCAGTGGCGAGGGTTATAAGCCTGAAGGCGAATTTTTTGATTTAAACAATAACAAAATAGAGCCTGAACATCTTGAACTCTTACTAAGGATTGGTGTTCTGTGTAATGAGTCTAACTTAGTACAGAATGATACATGGAAGATATTTGGAGACCCAACAGAAGGGTCCCTTCTGGTCTCAGCTCAAAAAGCAGGACTAAAAAAATCAGAACTAAAAAAACAGTTCCCACAAAAAGACGAGATACCTTTTGACTCTGAGAGAAAGTGCATGACAACAATAAATGAGGTTAAAGGAGAAAACTTTGCTTATGTAAAAGGAGCTCCGGACCTGCTCTTAAAAAAATGTGGTTATATCTATGTTAATGGCAAGGTAAACAAATTAATAGACACAGATAAGAAGAAGATACTGGACATGAACCAGAATATGTCTAATCGAGCTTTAAGGGTTCTGGGCTTTGCTTATAGACTATTAGAAGCAAAATATAAGCCAAATGCAGAAGAAGTAGAAAAAGACCTGGTTTTTGTTGGATTACAGGCCATGATTGATCCTCCAAGAGAAGAAGTCAAGGGTTCAATAGAGAAATGCAAGGCTGCTGGTATTAAAACAATTATGATTACTGGTGATTATAAATTAACAGCAATTGCAATAGCAAAACAGCTAGGCTTGTTTAAAGAAGATAGCAAAGCCTTGAGTGGAGATGAACTAGATAAATTAAGTGATGAAGAACTGAGCAGCATAGTTGAGGATGTTGTTATTTATGCAAGAGTAAGCCCTGAACACAAAGTAAGAATATTAAATGCTTTAAAAAAGAAAGAGCACATTGTTGCCATGACAGGCGACGGAGTGAATGATGCTCCTGCCTTAAAAAAATCAGATATAGGAATTGCCATGGGTATCACAGGCACAGATGTTGCTAAAGAAGCCTCTGACATGGTGCTTACTGATGATAACTTTACCTCGATTGCAAACGCAGTAGAGGAAGGAAGGGGAATATATGATAGTATTAAACAATTTATACAATATACCCTATCTTCTAATCTAGGTGAGATACTGGTTATCTTCATTGCAATCCTTATTGGATGGCCTCTTCCATTAATTGCTATCCAGATTCTATGGGTGAACCTGCTCACAGATGGTTTGCCAGGACTGGCACTTGGCTTAGACCCTTTTAGCAAGGATATTATGAAAAGAGCGCCTAGAAAAAGAGGAGAAAAAATAATCTCAAGAGATGTGACCCAGAACATTCTAATAGTTGGGTCTGTTATGTGTATTGGCACCTTGTTCATGTTCTATAGCTATGGAGTTGAAAGTGCAAAAGCAAACTCAATAGCATTCACAACCCTAATAATGTTCCAGTTATTCAACGTGTTAACTTATAGAGCAAAGCACTTTGCAATAAAGCTTAGTACAAGCAAATTCTTGATAGGCTCAGTGATTATATCATTACTCATGCAGTTTGCAGTGCTCTACACCCCATTAAGTGCTGCTTTTAAAACCACTCCTCTTGGGCTAGTTGACTGGGTTAAAGTGCTGTTTGTATCTTTCATCTTATACATAATCCTAGAAGCAAGAAAAACGTTTTTATTAAAAAAGAGTTCTATGGCTACACATGCCTAAAGAAAACTATCTTCATTAATAAGAATAAAAAATAGAGAGCTATAAGGACTACTCCTTCTTTCTTCTCATGATACTCAACTTTCATGTTCTTTTTTAATAGAAGCATGATTGTGAGCACTGTTAAGCCCCAGAAAGGAAGCTCAAAAAATAAAAAACTTCTGTTAAAGCTAAAACCAGAGATAGTAGCTCCTATTCCTAAAGAAAGGAGAGGATTAGTAATATTAGAGCCTATCAATGTGCCTAAAGATATGCCATGAGCTTTTCTCATAATCCCTTTAAGAGCAGTTGATAACTCTGGCAAGCAGCCACCAATACCAAGGATAATAACTCCTATAAAGGTCTGGGTCAGATTAAAAGCACCTGCTATTCTAAGAGCATTATCAATAACAAACTTACTTCCAAGGATTAACAAGCCAAGACCTCCTAGCATGATAAGGCATACAATAATAGGATGACGTCTTAATTTACCATCTTTAAATTCAATAGCATCTACAGGCTCTGATAGTAAAGGGCTTTTTCTCCTATCATCTCTTTCATCTCTGCTAAGGAAAAAGAGATAAACACCATAGAGAAGTATTAAGATTATTCCTTCAAGTCTTGAAACAAAACCACTTAAGCCCATAAAGAAAACCACTATGATTGAGAGTAATATGGCAACTCCATCCCTGCTAAGAGTCTTTCTGGTTGCTTTTAGAATTCCTATTAATGCTACTAAACCAACAACAAGAGTCATCTGAGTAATAGAAGAGCCAATATTAACACCCACTGCTAAGCCACTGGCAGGAATCCCTCTAAGATTTGAAATGCCTGAATATACATTAGTGAATATCTCTGGCAAAGAAGTTCCTATGCTCACAACTGTTAAGCCAATGAATACATGAGATAATCTGAACCTCTGGGCAAGCTTTTTAGCACTCTCAATAACAAAGTCAGAGCCAATCCAAAGCAGAACAAGCCCAAAGATTAGTAAGAGGATTGGTATTAGCATAAAAGGTTTAATAAAAGTAGATGTTTTTAAATTTAGCGATAGTTAAGACGGAATCCTTAATTCACTTAATTTTTTTTCAAGAGGTTTAAATACTATTCCTTCTTTTTCATAGCGTTTCTCATAGTACTTACGTGCTTCTCTGTAAATATCATGAAAAGGTCTTTTGAAATTTTTCCAAAACCAGGTAGCAATAGTAAAACATATGTTTTCCTTAGATGCAAATTCCTCATCTTTATCTGGTTCAAACCAAATATCATACTTAGCCAAGCACTCACCTATCTTAAATAAATTAATTTCCCTAGTCCATGACATGGGTGTGCTTTTATAACCAGGTTTATAACCTGGATAAAACCTGAATTTTTCATCTCCTTCTAAGTTATAATAAATCCGTCCTAAATTTTCATTACCTCTTAACCTTTCTAATGTTTTCTCATCCCCTATATCACGAGCATATGTGTATTTGTGTGTTTTTTTTATATAGAAATCAAAAAATTTAAGAAGATTTTCCACAAGCACAGAAACATCTGCAACAACCGTATCTTTATTTTTCTGTTCAATATTTTTGAGTGTAATATTTTTATCTATTTCTTGTAGTTTTACAAGATGTGTTACAGATTTAACATCATCAGATTTAAAAACAAAATTTCTATAAGTATTTGGTAGACCTCTTCTAAATAATTCTCTAGTAAACTCATTTTTTTTAAGGCCATTAGGAGATTCTTCTAATTTTTTTTCTAATAATAAATATTCAAAAATCATATATTGGAAATCAACATCTATGATACCCATATTTGCTTTGGAATAGTAAATAATTTTATAAATCTATTGGCTTCCTCTACCTTTCTATGCCTAAGACAGCCTTTTTCACTGAAATAGCCCGTTATATAAAGCAGAATAAGCCCTCAAAAATAAGGCTTTCCAAGGAAAAGGTCAGACTATGCTCTAAGCATAAACTTAAGCAAATACCCACTGATATTGAGATATTAATGCATGCTGATAAAAAAGATGTTTTGTTCTTAAAAAGATATTCATATACTAAATCCATAAGGACTATTAGCGGGGTCGCAATTGTTTCAATTATGAGTCATTCGTTTTCTTGCCCACATGGCTGTTGCGCGCCGTGCCCAGGAGGTCCAAAAAGCATTTTTGGAAACATACCCCAAAGTTATACAGGCAGAGAACCAGCTACTATGCGAGCAATAAGAAATAAATATGATTCATACCTCCAAGTATTTAACAGGTTAGAGCAATATGTTGTGCTTGGGCAAAACCCAGAAAAGGTTGAGTTAATCATAATGGGAGGCACTTTTCCTAGTTTTCCAAAAAAGTATCAAAAAGAGTTTGTTTATTATGCTTTTAAAGCCATGAATGACTTCTCAAAATTGTTTTATAAGAAAGAAAAGTTTGATATTGTTAAGTTTAAGGAGTTCTTTGGATTGCCAGGAAAAGTAGGTGATGAAAAAAGAGTAAAGAATATTCAGGATAAACTGCTTGCATTAAAGAAAAAGGGTAAGAAAACTCTTGAACAAGAGCAAAAACTTAATGAGAAGTCAAATATACGATGCGTTGGATTGACTATTGAGACAAGACCTGACTATGCAAAACTTGAACATGCTAATTATATGCTAAAACTTGGTTGTACAAGGGTTGAAGTTGGTGTTCAAAGTGTTTATGACAAAGCACTTGAAAATATCAACAGAGGCCATGATGTTAATGAATCCATTATTGCAACAAGAACCTTAAAAGACCTTGGCTTTAAGATTAATTATCATATGATGCCAGGCTTGCCAGGGATTAGTTATAAAGAGGATTTGAAAGGATTAAAAGAAATTTTCACAAACCCTGATTTCAGACCTGACATGTTGAAACTATATCCATGCATGGTACTAAAAGGAACAAAATTGTATAAGGATTGGAAAAAAGGAAAGTACAAGCCCTTAACTACGCAGCAAGCAGCAAAACTAATCATAGAGTTCAAAAAACACATCCCAGAATACGTTAGAATAATGAGAGTGCAAAGGGATATTCCTACAAAAATAACAGAAGCAGGTGTTGACAGAACCAATCTAAGGCAGTTTATTCATGAAAAGATGAAGGAAAAAGGAGTTAAGTGCAGATGTATTAGGTGTAGGGAGATAAGAGATAAAGAAATTAAGGGCAAGGTTAAGTTAAAAATTAATAATTATGAGGCCTCTGGCGGTTCTGAATATTTTATTAGTCTTGTTAATAATGATAATCTTATTGGTTTTTGCAGGTTAAGATTCCCGTCTCAAAGTTTCCGACGAGAAATCACAAAGAAATCTGCTTTAATAAGAGAACTTCATGTCTATGGAAGTGCTGCAAGGATTAAAGAAAAAGGAAAAGTTCAGCACAAAGGCTTTGGCAAGAAATTATTATTAACAGCAGAAAACATTGTTAGGAAAGCAGGTAAGAAAAAAATTGTTGTTATCTCTGGAGTTGGTGTAAGGGATTATTACAGAAGGCTAGGCTATAAAAAGCAAGGGCCTTATATGGTTAAAAATTTATAATTCTTTTTTTGTGTGCATTGCAACGTCAAAGTAATGCTCAAGAGAATGATGTAAGTTTGTTTCATAAATCTTTTTTCTTTTTATATGATTCAAGTCTTTTTCCTTCTCATATTTTAAAAAAGAGATAACTCTTTCTAGTGCTTGTTTATAAAACTTCTTACCTTTTGTTGTTGACTCAATATCAGATAATTTGCCTGTGCTTAACCAGTTCTTATTACATACTAGTATGCTCTTTCTTTCTAGAACTCTAAGTGATTGTCTAATAGAACCAAGATGATAGTTTTTTAAGATTTTTTGTAAATC
>DAOWFR010000098.1 GCA_030637925.1 Methanobacteriota archaeon | reverse complement strand
AAAGAAGAATTAAAGAAAAAAACAAATTCAAGACTTTTATTCTGGGCAGGAAGTTGTTTTGGCTCATGTGATGTTCCTCTAGAAACAGAAAAATTAGGTGTTGATTTGATTATTCAGTTTGGGCATAGTGAGTGGCAATGACCAAAGCAATAATATTTGATGCAGGCGGCGTAATTGTTGATTCTAAACCTATTTTAAACAAATTTGTCCGCATCTTTAAACCAAAGAACCTTGATTTGTTCTGGGAGGAAATTAACTTGAAAGCCATCCTTATGTGTCGAGGCGAAATGTCTGAAAAAGATTATTGGAAAGAAATTGCAAAATCTGTTGGTATTAAAGACATGAGCAAAATTCCAGATAATCTCTGGACCAAAGATTATGATAAATTAACTCATATTGATAAAGATGTCTTAAATCTTGTAGATAAACTAAGAAAAAATTATAAAACCGCTTTAATTACAAATACTTTTGCTCCTCACGCAAATATTAATAGAAAAAGAGGTCTCTTTGATCATTTTGACGTTACTATATTATCCCATGAAGTTAAATTAACTAAAGAAAATAAAGATATTTTTCTAATTGCACTTAAAAAACTTAAAGTTAAAGCTGAAGAATGTATATTTATAGATGATATTCAAAAATTTATTGATACTGCAAACTCTTTAAGTATGAAAGGAATTCTCTTTAAGAATCTTGACCAATTAAAAAAAGAACTAGAGCAATTGAGGATTAGTATTGATTGAACATAAAGATTTTCCCCACTTTTCAATAAAAATCCAAAAACCATAACTTTTTATATGATTTCTTAAATTCTTGTTTGGCATGGCTTATGAATTAATCATTAGTGAGAAGCCTAATGCTGCTAAGATAATTGCAGAAGCACTCGGGGATAAAAGACCTAAGAAAAAGAGTGTTAACAAGGTTCCTTACTATGAGTTAAAGCATAACAAGAAATCTATCGTCGTGGGTTGTGCTGTTGGCCACCTCTACACTGTTGCTGAAAAAAAGAAATCTTTTACTTATCCTAGTTTTGATTTACAGTGGACTCCCAGTAGTGAGGTAAGTAAAAAAGCTGCTTTCTCAAGAAAATATCTGAATGTTATTAAAGAGCTTGCAAAAAAGGCAAACCTCTTCACAGTGGCTTGTGACTATGATGTTGAAGGAGAAGTAATAGGTCTTAACTGTATAAAATATGCTTGTAATAAAAAGGACGCTAAACGAATGAAATTCTCTACTCTTACAAAAGATGATTTAATAGAGGCTTATAAAAACGCTAGCAAACATCTTGACTGGGGCTTGGCTAATGCTGGTGAAGCACGTCACTTCCTTGACTGGATGTATGGAATAAATATTTCTCGTGCTTTAACCTTGGCTGTTAAGAGCACAGGTGCTTTTAAGATTCTTAGTAGTGGCAGAGTACAAGGGCCTGCATTAAAGATTCTTTATGACAAAGAAAAAGAGATTGCTGCTTTTAAGTCAGAGCCTTTTTGGCAGATATATCTGGAGGTCGAGAAAAAAGGAAAACACATAAGTGCTTTTCATGAGAATGACAAGTTCTCTAATCATGATGAAGCAAAAACAAGATTTGATAATTCTTTGTGGAAGCCTGCTATTGTTAAGAGCATAGAAAAGAAAGAGATTAAGCAGAACCCTCCAAACCCTTTTGACCTGGGCTCTTTGCAGATAACAG
Organism: Methanobacteriota archaeon; assembly: GCA_030637925.1. GTDB lineage: Archaea > Nanobdellota > Nanobdellia > Woesearchaeales > SM23-78 > SM23-78. The sequence continues at coordinate 4,566 of DAOWFR010000098.1, read as the reverse complement.
CTTATAAACTCTTTGGAATCAATCCAAAGGAGACTCTTAGTCTTGCACAGAACCTTTACACTCAAGGAACAATTTCTTATCCTAGAACCAGTTCTCAGAAGCTGCCTGCAAAGATTAATTACAAGAAAATCCTAAAAGCACTTGCAAAAAACAATGCTGAGTACGCTAAAAAAGCAAACAAGGTGCTTAGCTTTGAAAAACTAGTGCCTAATGAGGGAAAGAAAAAAGACCCTGCTCATCCTGCTGTTTATCCTACAGGGATTAAGCCTGAAAAGTTGAGTGAGAAAGAAAAAAAGATTTATGACCTTGTTGTTAAGAGGTTCTTTGCTACTTTTGGAAAGCCTGCTATCAGGGAATCATTAAATCTAAGGATTGATGTTGGAGAAGAAGTCTTTGTTGCTAAGGGAAACAGAACCAAGGAAAAGAACTGGTTTGAGTTATATGAACCTTATGTAAGGCTTAAAGAAGAGGAATGGCCTGTTTTTAACCAAGGTGAAGAATTAAAGATTGTAAAGCTTGACTTATTACAAAAACAAACCCAGCCACCAAAGAGGTATACTCCTGCCAGCACAATAAATGAGCTTGAAAAGAGAGGGCTTGGCACCAAGGCTACAAGAGCAGATATTATTGATTCTCTTTACCAGAGGAATTATATTGCTGACCAGTCCATAAGAGTCACTGACATTGGTATGAGAATAGTTGAGACCTTGCAAAAATTTTGTTCTGATATCATTGATGAAAAACTAACCAAGCACTTTGAAGAAGAGATGAATAAGATAAGGAATAAGAAGATGAAAAAAGAAGATGTGCTTGAAGAAGCAAAAAAGGTTTTAACCAGGATTCTAAAAGTTTTTAAAAAGAATGAAAATAAAATCGGAGAAGAATTAAAAAAAGCACATCATGAAACTTTGAGTAAGGAAAGCTATGTTTGTAAGTGCCCTAACTGTGAAGGAAACCTCAGGATTAGGTTCACAAGAAAAGGAAAAGCAAGAATCAGATTCATTGGGTGTGATAAGTATCCTGATTGCAAAACCACTTTTGCTATTCCTCAAAGTGGCAGCATAAAAGGAACTGATAAGAGGTGTCCTCATTGCGATCAGCCAATAGTAATGATTTTTATGAAGAGAAGGAAACCACAAGAAGTTTGTCTTAACAGGGAGTGTCCTGAAAAAAAAATTGATGAAAAAGAAAGTGGAGTTGACGTGATTAACAAAAAATGTCCTAAGTGCGGTAAGGACCTTGTTCTCAGAACCTCTGTTTATGGAAAATTCATTGGCTGCAGTGGTTATCCTAAGTGCAGACACACTGAGAAGATTAATCAAAATAAAAAGAATGATAAGTAACAAAAAAATAATTCTTGCCCTTTAAAAATTATTATATTAAGAAACCTAATCGTAAAACCCATGAGAAATAAAAAAATAAAATAAAAAAATAAAAATTCGAAGAAGCTTACTTATCTCTTCTTCTTTCTCTTCTTAACTGGCTTCTTCCTTTTCTTAGCTGCTTTTTTCTTCCTTTTTTTTGCCATTAGCTTTCACCTGCTCTTTTTTTAACTGATTAAGCTCATTTAACGAACTTTTAATTAAGTTTTTAATTTACTAGTATTTAAAGTTTATTATTTTTACGCACAAAAATTATTGAAAAAAAATATTTTTTTAAAAAAATAAATTAAAATGCTAAAATGTTTTAAGAAAAAAATTATAAAGAGATAAAAAAGAAAAAATAAAAAAGTTAAAAAAGTTTATAAATCCTTAATTAGTTCTTTAACTTACATTGGGGCTATGGGGTAGTTTGGTTTATCCTCTCTGGTTTGGGGCCAGATGACCCCGGTTCGAATCCGGGTAGCCCCATTCTATATAACTTAATACAAAAACCATCATATTTATAAATAAAAGACAAATTCACTTTCCATAAGATAATCATAATAATTAGAGGATAATACACATAAAAAATGGTTAAGAGAGCAACTTATGGCTCTGTTAGAAGGCTTGGTTCACGCTATGGAAGAACTGTTAGGTTCAAGCTTGGAAAGATTGAAGCAGAGCAAAGAAAGAAGCATAAATGCCCTTATTGTAATTATGTAAAGGTAAGAAGGGTATCTGCCGGCATCTGGCATTGTAAGAAGTGCGGAGCCACGTTTACTAACAAGGCTTACACTGTTGGTAAGATTAGCCCTATAAAACAAGTTATTGAGAAAGAAGAAGTTCCTAAGGCTTCAAAGAAGGAATTAAAAGAAAATAAAAAACAAGAAGCTAAAACATAAAGGTGTTGGTCATGAGCGAGTACAAATGCTTTTTTTGCAACAAAATAGTATCACCTGAGAATATTAAGAAAAGAGTCAGGTGTATTTATTGCGGTTCAAAGATTATCTTCAAGGCTAGAAGTGTTAATACCAAAGTAAAAGCAAGATAAGTTAATCAAGATGATGCTAAGCGCAGAAATAAGTGTTAAAGAAAACTTTCATAATATGGAAAAATTATTTGCTGCTGAAGAAAAAACTTTTAAGAACCAAAGAGCATGTTATGAAATAAAGAAAAATAAGGATAAAATTGTTTTCAAGGTAAAAGCAAAGGACAGCTCAGCATTGAGAGCTGTGCTTAACTCAATCACCAAGCTAATAAGTGTTTATGAGAAGGCTGAAAGAGTTGTAAAGAGGAAATAAAAATGGATAAAGAAATTCAGACCAAGATTAACCAGTTATCATTAATGGAACAGAACCTCCAGAACTTCTCCCTGCAAAAGCAGCAGTTCCAAGCTCAGCTAATGGAAATAGAATCAGCAGAAAAGGAATTAAAGAATTCAAAAGAAGCATTTAAGATTATTGGAAACATAATGGTTGCCAGTGAAAAGGAGAAAATTCAGAAGGGATTAGCAGATAAGAAAGAAACCTTAAAAACAAGGATTGAATCATTTGAAAAACAAGAAGCCAAGCTTAAGGAAAAAGCAGAAGCCCTGCAAAAAGAAGTGCTTGATGAGATGAAGAAGAGTGAGAAAAAGTGATTGAAATGGTAAAAGCCAGTGATGTTGTAGAAATTATTAATGAAATAATAGAAGACCCTACTCTTCCAAAGAACATTAAGGCTAAGCTTGAAGAGATTACTTCTGAACTAAAAGAAGCTCAAGATAAAGACTTGAAGTTAAGAGCAGATAAGTGCATTCATCAGCTTGATGACATCTCCAGTGATGTTAATCTTCAGCCCTTTGTAAGAACCCAGATATGGAGCATTGTTAGCATGCTAGAAGCATTAGAATGATTATTTCTTTTTCTTAGAATACTTTTTTCTTACTATAGTAATCTGCCTCTTGTTAAAAATAGAATTAGGTATTATAACCTCTTCTTTATTAGGTGTTAAGAGCTTTGTCTCTAAAAAACCGATAGAGGTTATTCTTCCTCTTACCTCTTTTATCTGAATCACATCACCCTCGTTAAAGACTTTTTTACTTCTAATCATAATGCCTGCTATGAAGTTAGGGAAAAAGTCTTTAATTGCCAGAATAAAGGATACAATCACAATAACTATTATTGCTGCTGATATCATGTTCAGAATTGCTGTTGTCAAGCCCAGGCTGTTAAGAGACATCACAATAGCCATAAAGTAGATAAAATAACTCACAAAGTTACCAACTATTTTTTCAAGTGAAAACTTAAGTCCAACTACTGTTCTCAAGTGCTTATCAAGCTGAACCTCATTAAGAGCTCTTCTAATAAGATTACCTATTAGTTTGCCAATTATAAGACCTATAAGTAGTATAAGGATTGCTATAACAATCTTTGATAAAAGAGGAGAAACCTTTTCTGTGACTCCACTAATAACTTCTAATGATTCATTAACAGCATTGGCCATAAGAATAAGTTATGCTTTATTGTTTATAAAAGTTTTCTATTATCTTTATTCCAAACTCTTCAAATAATCCTTCTTAAACTTAAAATTATTTTTCTTTGCAAGCTTAGAAATAGCTTTGTCTAATCTACTGCCATATTGAGCTGCTTTTTTCTTTCTCCAAGCAATCTCTTTAGGCAACCCAAGCTCTTCTGCTGTTTCTCTTAGAATTATTTTAGAATAATTATCATTAATTTTAAACTTATCAGAGATTCTCATCGCAACACCAATTAATTCTTTATCTAGAAAGGGTGTTGAGAAAGTAATTTTTTCATTTTTTGCTATTGCAACATCTCTTAATAAATCTCTTTCATATATATTAATTAAACCTTTCCAGCACTCTGCTTGTTTATTCTCTGCATCTTTATGTCTCTGATAACCTGCAAACACTTCTTCTGAACCAAGACCAGAAAACAAGTATTTTATATTATCTTTTTTTGCCATTTCAATACAACCAAGAATAACACTTCCAACACCTACATTGATTACATTGTTTAATTCTGTTCCAAGCACCTTCACTGTTTTTTTAAAAATCTCATGTGCTTGCTCTAAAGTTATTATTTTAACTTTTAACTCCATCTCTATTTCTTCTGCTGCTTTCATTGCACAAATAATCTCTTCAGGTTCTGTTGGAACTCCTTCTTGAAATCCAATAGTGTAACAATTAAACTCTTTTCCTGAGTTT
>DAOWFR010000094.1 GCA_030637925.1 Methanobacteriota archaeon | reverse complement strand
TATAATCTGTAGGGAGTGTTACTCATATTTAAATATTGTTGTGATATATCATACTTCATCATACAAATCCAAAATATTTAAATACTACTAAATCTTTCTAAAAAAGATTCTTTTATAGACACGGGGAGAAATAAAAATGAAAGTCCTCAAAAATCAAAGATTTTTGGGACAACAAAATCAAAGATTTTGAGTGCCAAAAACAAAGTTTTTGAGCACCACAAAATTTCAGGGGGTGAAATTTTGAAGGAGAGGGTTACATTAACCATAGAAAAAGAAATTCTAGGAAAAGTAGACAACACAGTTAATCATACAGATGTGAAAAACAGGAGCCATGCAGTAGAACTCTTACTCACAAAGGCTTTTGGAGAGAACAAGCCATCAAAAGCAATAATCCTTGCAGGAGGCAAAGGCACAAGGATGAAGCCCATGACCAACTTCCTGCCAAAACCCATGCTAAGAATACATGATAAGCCAATTCTAGAGCATAATATAGAGTTATTAAAAAGACATGGCATAAAAGACATCATTATCAGCATTGGTCACAAAGGAGACAAAATAAAAGAGTATCTGGGAGATGGAACCCAGTTAGAAGTGAACATCACCTATGTTGAGGAAAGCGCTCCTATGGGAACAGGAGGACCTCTTAACTTATTAAAAGGCAAGATAAACAACACCTTTGTGCTGCTGAACGGTGATGAACTAAAAGACATAGATATAGAGGACATGTTCATGTTCCACAGAAAGAACAAAGGCATAGCAACAATTGCCCTAACAACAGTGGAAGATCCTTCAAAGTATGGAGTAGCAGTTATGAACGGCAATAAGATAATGACTTTCATAGAAAAGCCAAGCAAAAAACAAATTCCCAGTAAGCTAATCAATGCAGGACTCTATATTCTAGAGCCAGAAGTATTGAAAATAGTTCCAGAAGGATTCTCAATGATAGAGAATGATGTCTTTCCAAAACTAGCAAGTAATGAGCAACTCCTGGGCTATGTGTTCTCAGGACAATGGTTTGACACAGGCACACCAGACAGATTCTCACAAGCAGAAAGAGAATGGCAAGGACTGAAATAATTCTGAGCAATGGCAATAACTAAATTCCAAAAAAGAGTCTATGCCTTAGTAAAAAAAGTTCCAAAAGGAAAAGTAACCACTTATTCTGCAATTGCAAAGAAATTAAAGAGCAGCCCAAGGGCTGTGGGACAAGCATTAAAAGTAAATCCGTTTGCACCAAAAGTTCCGTGTCATAGAGTAATTAATAGTGATGGAAGCATAGGAGGGTTTAGAGGAAAGACAAAAGGGAAAGCAGTGCAAGGGAAGATTAGATTACTTAGAAAAGAAGGAGTTAAAATAAAAAATAACAAAATTTTACTAAAAAATTTTGAATTAAAAAGTTAAAAAAACTTTTCAATAATAAAATAATAACCTAATCAAACCTTAAACAAATCAGTGCTTAAGTACTTCTCACCTCTATCCGGGAAAATCACAACAATTGTCCCTGATTTAATCTTCTTAGCAACTTCTATTGCAGCATACATTGCTGCTCCACTGCTCATACCTACAAAGATTCCTTCTTTTTTAACAATCTCTCTGCTCATCTCATAAGCAGTATCTGTTTCTACCATGACAGTCTCATCTATTTGTGAAGGGTCGTATATTGCTGGGACAATTGCTTCTTCCATGTTCTTTAAGCCCTGAATATAATGCCCTTTTACAGGGTGTGCACACACAATCTTTATTTTAGGATTATTCTCTTTAAGGGCTTTGCCAACACCCATGATAGTACCTGAAGTTCCAATGGATGAAACAAAATAATCAATATCCCCTACAGTATCTTTCCAAATCTCTTCTGCTGTTGTCTTGTAATGTGTGGTCTTGTTGTATTTATTTGAGAACTGGTCTGGCATAAAATATTTATCAGGATACTTCTTTACAAGCTCTCTTGCTTTTTGAATAGCTCCATCTGTGCCAAGCTCAGCATCTGTCAAGGTTACTTTAGCACCAAATGCCTTAATCATCTTTTGCCTTTCAACAGACACTGCTTTACTCATAACAATCTCAACACCATATCCTCTTACTGCTCCAATCATAGCCAATCCAATACCAGTATTCCCTGATGTTGGCTCAATAATGGTTTTTCCTTTCGTTAACTTGCCCTCTGCTTCAGCTTGTTCAATCATTTTCAAAGCAATCCTGTCTTTTATACTACCAGTTGGATTAAAACCCTCAACTTTTGCATAGATTGTAACCTTCTTATTTGGATTAAGCCTATTTATTCTTACAAGAGGAGTGTTTCCAATTGTTTGCAATATGTTTTTGTTCATTTTAATTTAATTAGAAAAAATATCCTTTAGCCCCTATTCTTCTTCTTAACCTTATTTATCTCTTTCTCAAGCTTGAGCCTGTCAAGCAACTCCTTGTAACGGTTCCTGATAGTAACCTCTGTGACGCCTGCAACATCTGCTACTTCTCTCTGGGTTCTTTTCTCACCATTGATAAGGGCTGCTACATAAAGAGCAGCAGCTGCTATGCCAGTAGGTCCTCTGCCTGATGTGAGCTCAACATCCTGGGCAGATTCAATAATCTCAACTGCCCTGCTCTGAGTCTCTGCACTAAGCTTAAGGCTTGAAGCAAACCTAGGTATATAATCACCAGGATTACTAGGTAAGATCTTTATTCCAAGCTCTCTTGTTATGAACCTGTAAGTTCTTCCTATCTCTTTCTTCTCAATATTTGATGCTTCTCCTAGCTCATCAAGAGTTCTTGGCACATCATGTCTTCTGCAAGCAGCATAAAGAGCTCCTGCAACAACAGACTCCATGCTCCTGCCCCTTACCAGTCCTTTCTGGACTGCAAGAGTATAGATTCTTGCTGCTTCTTCTTCAACACTACCAGGCAGCCTTAGGTATGAGCTAACTCTCTTAAGCTCTGACAACGCAAGTTTTAGGTTACGTTCTATGGCTGTGCTTATCCTCTGCTGCCACTTCCTTAGCCTGAAGAACTTACTCTTGGCCTTTCCACCAAGCTGGTATAAATCAGACTTCTTACCAACATCTGTTCCTAGGCCTTGGTCAAACTGTGTGTAGCTCATAGGAGCTCCTGTTCTTCTCAGCTTAGCAGCATCAGCACTATCAAACTCTCTCCACTCCTGGCCAAAGTCAACCATCTTATCCTCTACTACCAGCCCACAGTCTCTGCAGATTATCTCTCCTTTTTCTTTGTTCCAGAATAAGTTAATACCGCCACACTCAGGGCATTTTTTTACGAATGTCATAGATCCCCCCCGTTGCAATAATTATCATAACGATTTAGTACTTACAATAGATTTATAAAGCGAAACAGAGAAAGCTTTATAAAGTTTTCGCTTTTGCTCGTCTGAGACGCTCTTCCCTTATCTTAATAGCAAAATATAAAAATGCATATTCATAAAACAAAAAGTATTAAAATAAGGAAAGATGGTTAAAAAGAGAAGGGTTTTAAAAAAGAGGGGAAAGCCTAGTGTAAAGGTTTCTTATAGGAGGAAAAAAGAGGAAATGGGAAGAGGCCAGGTCTGGAGTGTTGATGTCTTATTAGCAGTTATAATCTTTGTCTCAGTAATACTTATCTTCTATGTAACCATGACTTCAGAGCAGAAGCCAGGGCTAAAAGACCTGGAAATAGAAGCTAAGGATTTGAAAATAGAGTTGGAAAAAAACTATGAACTCGGCTTTATAGAAGCTGAAGAGGTTAATGAGACTAAATTTGGGGAGTTCATTAATCTAACTAAAGAAAATTATAGTGAGGTAAAAAAGAAACTAGGAGTAAAAGGAGATTTCTGTATATTCTATGAGGATAATGAGGGCAACATAATCCTTATTGGTAACAAGACCGGTATTGGCAATTCAAGTGTAATATACATAGCAGGCATTCCTTGTGGTAGTGAAATAAGTTAAGAATTAAAAATATTTATAAACCCTTGCCCCCTGTGATTTGATATGCTCTTAACCTATATTATATTACTCATAATCATATTCTTAGGATTACTCATAGGCTTATTAATTGGCTACATGGCAAAAGAAGAGCTTAAGCCAGGCAAAAAATACTTTGATATCCTAAGACATGCTCTGTTCATAGCAATACTTGTTGTCTTTTTTGTAAAGAATCCCTCTGTAGTTTTTATCATTTTTATAGCTGCGCTAGTAATAATTTTCAGTTTTAGCAAGCACAGGGAAACTCTTTACTACTATACCTTAGCCGTGATATTCTTCTTGTCATGGCATTACAATGGCTTTGCACTGCTAGCTCCCTTAATCTTCCTCTATGGCTTACCTGTTGGAAGTATCTATTTACATAATCATATAAAAAAGAAGAAGAAACAGGTAATTCTTGGGTTGCTCTATAGATATGCAGGTTTTCTTATACTTGGTATTATTCTAGGTCTTTTAGGATTAGTTTTATAAAAAAACAGAAATTATCTTCTTATTATGAAACAGATAATCACTAAAGATAATAGCATAACCTTTCATAGCGATGAGTATGATGAGACTTATCACTCTATTAGCGGAGCAGTTGAAGAGGCTTTTAAGAAGTTTGTAGAACCAGCCATGGATTTTATTAAAGGAAAGGATGAGGTTAGTATTCTTGACGTGGGTTTTGGGCTTGGCTATAACTCTGCAGTTGCTATAGATAAGATACTTGAGGAGAATTTGAGTTGTGAGATTGAGATTGTTGGAATTGAAAAAGATGAAAAAATATTAGACAAGATAAAGAGCCTTCAGCCAATAATTAAGACTTATTATGTAATAAAAGATACTGTGAAGAATCAGTATTATTATAACTGTGAAGGTATTAGAATTAGAATCTTGGTTGGTGACGCTGTTAAAGGAATAAAAAAACTTAAAGAAAAGTTCGATATAATACTTCACGATCCTTTCAGCCCTAAAAAGAATCCTGAACTCTGGACAGAAAGCTTTTTTAAAGAGTTAAGAAAACTAATCAAAAAAGACGGTGTGCTCACAACCTATTCCTGTGCAAGGATTGTAAGAAATAACTTGAAAAAAGCAGGTTTTAAAGTGAGTGATGGTCCTAGAGTTGGGAGGAGAGCGCCTTCAACTATAGCAACGCCCCTGTAGTCCAGCCTGGATAAGACGCGGGCTTGCGGTATCAAAAACTCGGTTTTTGGAGTTCGCGATGCAAACAGCCTGTAACTCGGGTTCAAATCCCGGCAGGGGCATTATTTAAACCTCTATCTCTTCTCCTATCTCTGGTGCATAAACAACATATTTATTTTCTTTTTCTGCCCAGCTTCTTAGTTGTTCAACTGCTTCTGAGTCTCCGTGCTGTATCACAAGCTTTTTTGGATTTATTCTTCTTATAATCTCTTTTAAGTCCTCTTTATCAGCATGCCCTGAGAAGTCAAACTTTTCTACACTGCATTTTACATAGGTTCTCCAACCATTAAGGTAAACATAGCCTTCCTCTATTAAATGTCTTCCATTAGTTCTTTTGCACTGGAATCCCATTAGGAGTATTGCGTGTTTTGGGTCATGCCACATCTCATTAAGATAAGAGAGCACTGGTCCTCCTTGCATCATTCCGCTTGTTGTAACATATATGCCTTGCTGGCTAAGAGCGTGTCTTCTATGCTTCTCACTTCCTATGTGAATTACTTTTTTATTAAACATCTCCTCCAGTATTTTGCGGTTGTTAACATACGGGTCATTCACACCCAGTATCCTGTTGGTTATTTTTTTGCACATACCATCAAAGTATATTGGTACTTTGAATTTTCTTTGTGCCAGCATTATAAGAATATCTTGTGACCTTCCAAGACTGAATACTGGTATTAGAACAGAACCTCCTTTGTTAATCACTTCTTCTATTTTATCCAAAAATTTTTTTCTTAGTTCATTCCTGTCTGGCAGCTCTCTTACTCCATAAGTGCTTTCTATTATCAGCACATCAATATCCTTATAATCAGTAAATGCTCCTTTTACCAGCTCTGTTGTTCTTAGCTTTGTATCTCCTGTATAGAGTATTTTTTTTCCTTCTGCCTCCACCAATATCATTGCACTACCAGGCACATGCCCAGCATTTCTAAAGGTAAACTTTATTTTTCTGTGCTTATACTCTCTGTCATACTTTACAAATCTTACATCTTTCTCTACTTCGTGAAGGTCTGTCTTGTTATAAGCAGGGTGTAAATTCCTTATCCTTGCTATCTTATAAGAATCTTTAAGCAATACCTTGGTTATAACATATGTCAGTTTTGTGCAGTAGATTGGACAGATAATCTTGTAGTGCTCAAAAAAGGGCAAGGCTCCTGTATGGTCTAGGTGAGCATGGCTTATGAGCAAGCCATCAACATCTGGAAGATTTACAATCTTTTCTGGGTATGCAAAGCCTCCTTCCTTGAATTTAATGCCTGCATCAAGAAGATATCTGTCTCCCTGTGTCTGGAGTTCTATGCAGCTTCTCCCCACCTCTTTTGCAGCTCCATGAAATACGAGCTTCATAATAATTTTCTTAAATAGAAAACTATTTAAATATTTGGTATTTACCGTTTTTTGATAGAAAGATATAAAAACTGCTTAATTCTTTTTGATTATATAAATCGAAAGATATATAAATAGAAATAATCTTCACAATGGTTATAAAGGAATAAATAAATATTTATAATCTTATAAACCAATAAAATAAGTTGGAGGGGTGAAGGCTTTTATGAAGCAGAAAAAGATATTTAATGTTTTTTTCAGAGAAAAACCTGCTATGATGCTAGTCATCCTGCTCAACAAAAGCAGTAACATATATGCTTCAAACCTTGCAAAGGTAGTGGACTGCACCTATAGCCATGTTGTTAAGATTCTTCAGGAAATGCAAAGAGCAGGACTAGTAGGATTTGAAAAACAAGGAAGACTAAAAATCCTCACCCTTACCAAGAAAGGACAAGAAGTGGCGAGTTATATTAATAAAGTGAAAAATCTTCTTTAAAAGTATTGTAAAAGTATTTTCCCAGCCTCATCTAAATCTTTACCAAAAGAAAATATTCCTTCTTTGTGACCTCCCATCACAAAAATCTTTTTATTTCTAACCTTAGTTTCGTTAAATAGTCTAATTACTTCTTTTGCCATTTCTGGAGTTCCATATTTAACATCCTTTGCTGTGGTTGGGATTTTATTAATCAATTTCTCCCATAGGTCAAGATTGTGTGCATGAATAATCCCTCTTATTTTTGGATCTGCCTGATATATTACTGCATGAGTTAATGATTCAGAAGAAGCTTTAATAGGTCCTTTACAGGTTAAACTGTTTTTTTCTAAATCAAAATCAACAACTGTTGTATAATGCTGTTCATTTAATCTTTTAATACCCCCAGTAGAAGAGCCTGTAATAATAACTTGTTCAGAATTATTTAATCTGATACTAATATTCCCAAAACCAATTCCATTATCATAAACTCCGATTAAACCCAGATTATATAATTTATCTCTCCATTTATTAATTTCTCTTAATTGCTCAAAAGGAAGAGGTTCTGATTTAATCCACTTACAATTAAATTTGATATAGCCTTTTTCTTCATTCATTTTATTTTTTATGTTCAGGATAGAGTTCTAATATGCTCTTCTCGTTAGGAGCACAAATTCCTCTTTCTGTAATCAAGCTAGTAACCAATCTAGCAGGTGTTACATCAAAAGCATAATTTGTAGCTTTACTCTTTTTAGGTGTTAAAAGAACCTTCTTAATTTCCCCGTCACATAAACCCTGAATATATTTAACTTCTTCTTCACCTCGTTGTTCTATAGGAATCTCTTTAACACCATCTCTTACTGTCCAGTCAAATGTTGATGATGGAAGAGCCACATAGAATGGAACATTATTATCCTTAGCAGCCAAAGCCTTAAGATAAGTTCCAATCTTATTAGCAACATCTCCTGTATAAGTTGTTCTATCAGTACCTACAATAACCAAGTCAACTAATCCGTGTTGCATTAAATGCCCTCCTACGTTATCAGGAATTACAGTATGAGGAACACCATGTTCTCCTAATTCCCATGCTGTTAATCTTGCTCCTTGATTTCTGGGTCTGGTCTCATCCACCCACACATGAACTTTAATTCCTTTGTCAAAGGCCGCATATATTGGTGCTGTTGCAGAACCATAATCAACAAATGCTAACCACCCAGCATTACAGTGTGTAAGAATATTCACAGTCTTATCGCCCTTCTTCTTACTTATCTCTTCTATTATTTTTACTCCATGTTCACCTATTCTTCTACAATACTCTGCATCTTCATCAGCAATCTCATTTGCAGTTTTAAATGCAATAGCTATTTTTTTATCTATAGAACTTCCTTTTTTTATGGCATCAAGTTGTCTTTTAACAGCCCATGCAAGGTTTACAGCAGTAGGTCTTGTAGCTTTAAGTTTCTCACCAGCTTTAACTACAAAATCATCAAAAGAATCATTTCGGGATGCTTCTAAAGTAGCAAGATACATACCATAACCTGCTGTGGCTCCAATTAACCCAGCACCTCTGACATGCATATCTTTTATTGCTGTTGCTACTTCATCAACAGACTTTAAATCTTCAATAATAAATTCGTGCGGGAGATTTCTTTGATCAATTATTTGAATTACTTTTTTATCTCCTTTTTTTATCCATATTGTACGATAATGTTTACCTTGAACATTCATAGAACAAGCCTCCCTACTCCTCTCCCTCTTTCTTTATCTTCAGCTTCTTGATAACAACCTTGTCAGGCTCAGCAATAATCTCATAATTATCCCCAACATCAAACTCTGATGCTTTGGTAATCAGTTCTGGAAGAAGGATCATGTTACCTCTGAAGTCAAGGTTGGTAATAAGCCTGGTCTTGCCATTAGCAGTCTTGTGCTCCTCAATTCCTTTCATTATCTTGATTGCTTCAATATCCTTATCTTTTGACTTTAACTCAAGGGTTCTCTCATAAAAGTGTTTTGCAATAATATCAGCAACATCAATCTTAGTAGTGCTAGAGATTAGTTGCAAGCCAGGGCTAATATTAACCTCTATTACCAAAGGACCCTTTGCACTCTCAAGCATGTCAACAGCACATATCTCTGCTCTTATAGCCTTGGCAATATCAACTGCGAGTTTTCTAGTCAGGGTATCAAGCTTAATAGCTTCTCCTATCCCCCCAACATGCCAGTTAGCTCTTGCCTCCATAGCAGCGGCTTTTCTCTTCATACTAGCAACCACTTTGTTACCAACAACAATAGCCCTGATATCTGTGCCACCAGTCTCAACATACTCTTGGATTATAAAAGGTTGCCTAAGAGCAGAAAGAGCATCAAGCAGAGAAGAAGCACTTGCATAGGAATCAGCAAACATCACTCCCTTGCCTCCTGTGCCATGAGGGAACTTCATCATTATTGGATAATTCATTCCCTTAAGAATTTTCTTAGCAGCAGGGACTGTGGAACTCACATAAGTCCTTGGCATAGGAAGGTTGTGCTTCTGAAGCTCTAAATGAGTAAGAAGCTTGTCATGAGCAATTGTAAAGGCCTCTGCTGATATAGGCATATAACACTTTTTTTGAAGCACAGAAGTCAGGGTCTTTAATAACTGAGCATATCTAAAAGAGCCTTTTGCATAAACACAGTCATACTCATCTATTGGTTTTCCATCATAAAGAATCTCAGCATGCTTTCCAGAAATATTAATATCAATCTTTCTAATATCAAGCTCATCAACCTCTGAGAAGTACTTTTTCATAGCCTCAGCAGTCCATCTAGAACTCTCACTTCCCAAACTGATAATAGCTGCTTTTAGCTTCAAAAAAAACCACCTTTTCTAATTCTTCTTTTTTCTTGGTTTTGGTTTATCAGCCCTTCTGGTAGGGTCTATAAGGAAACCTTTCTTAAGGATGTTCTGGCCAATAAGCACAGGATACTTCATATGATTTCTGTCAGCAAGAGTGAACTTGGCTCTTAAAGTCCTTCCGTGAATTGTAACCTCTGCTTCAACCACAGGTCTTAGTCTTGTACCATGAGCGCTCTTGATAAGTCTTGAGTCAACCACAGGTCCGAGCTTTAGCTTAGAGGCAAGGGTTAAATCAATACTGCTCTTAGTAGCACCAGTATCAATCCGGGCTATTAACTCTTTTTTATTAGAATTACTTCTAACTATTATCTTTTCTATTAAACCAACAATTGTTCTATCTTTTAGTTCTTTAGGATTCATTTTTGTTCAGGCCTCAGAGTAGGGAATAAGATAACCTCTCTTATAGATGTGTTATTAGTGAAGAGCATTATAAGCCTGTCAATACCAATACCAATACCACTAGTTGGAGGCATACCATACTCCATTGCTTTAATAAAATCCTTATCAATTCTCTGAGCTGCTTCATCACCTTTGCTAAGCATTTTCTCCTGCTCCTCCCAGTTCCTTCTTAGCTCAGTAGGGTCATTAAGCTCAGAATACATGTTGCCAAGTTCTAAACCAGCAATTATTAATTCAAACCTCTCAGTAAAGTCAGGATTGTTTTTTACAGTTTTTGCTAAAGGGCTAACATCCCTTGGATAATCAATTATAAAAGTAGGCTGAACTATCTTAGACTCTACAAGCTCTGAGCACAGCTCTGCAAGTATAAAACCAATACTCATGTCCTCAGCTATATCAACCTTGAACTTCCTAGCAACCTCTCTTGCTTCCTCTATGTCCTTTATCTTGGTAAAATCAACACCTGTTGCTTGCTTAACAGCATCAACCATCTTTATTCTCTTAAAAGGAGCTTTTAAGCTTATCTTTTTTTTATCAAACTCAAGCTCAGTTGTGCCTAAAACCTTTCTAGCAACAAACTCTATCATCCTCTCAGTACGCTTCATACTATCATTATAATCATCATAAGCAGCCATGGTCTCAATCATACTAAACTCAGGGTTATGGCTAGTATCAATCCCCTCATTTCTAAAATCAGTGCAGAACTCAAACACCTTTTCAAAACCCCCCACAATAAGCCTCTTTAAGTAGAGCTCGTCAGCAATTCTTAGGTAGAGAGGCATTTTAAGAGCATGATGCTGGGTTATAAAAGGCCTAGCAGTAGCACCCCCATAGATTGGCTGAAGCACAGGAGTCTCAACTTCAATAAAACCCTCATTATGCAGGAATTCTCTTATTACCTGTATAACCTTTGAACGAATGATAAAAGTCTTTTTAACCTCAGGATTAACAATCAGGTCAACATATCTCTGCCTGTACCTAAGTTCAGTATCTTTTAAGCCATGAAACTTCTCTGGCAAAGGCCTAAGAGACTTGGTTAATAATTCAAACTTTCTTACATTAACTGTGATTTCACCAGTTTTGGTTTTGAACACATTACCTTCAACACCGATTATATCTCCTATATCAAGTTTTTTGAACAAGTTATAAGCATCTTTGCCAAGTTCATCCTGTTTAAAGTAGAGCTGTATCTTACCAGATTCATCCTGGAGATGAGCAAAACCAGCTTTTCCCATTATACGAATAGTCATGAGTCTGCCAGCAACCCTTACCTTGTTACGCATACTATCCTTATCACTTGGTTTGAGCTTGTCATAAACCTTTTTTATCTCATCAGCCAGGGCATTCTTCTCATACCTATAACTATAAGGATTAATACCTATTTTTTTTAATTCCTCAAGCTTTTGTTTTCTTTCGGATATAATTCTACTTTCAGTGTCCATATGATAAAAATAGCGCAGAAGGGTTTTTAAAGTTTGCTGTTTAAAAAACCTAGACCAGCTTTAACTCAGAAACAATCTTGTCAATCTTCTCTGTTTTGTCAGGACCAATACCAGCACAGGTAACAGTTCCTGGCTTAACAACAGTATGGCCTGCATCTCTTATCATGTATGATGCTATTCCACTTTTTTTTGCTTTGTTAACATACTTCTTGAGCTCAGATAAATTCTTTGCTTTCAGAACAATTTTAGCCATGCCTTCTCTCATCCATTTATCCACAACTGTTTTCTTGGCATTCATCATAGTCTCAATACTAGCATGAGCTACCTGTGCTGCCATCTTACCCTTAGGCAGCTTTAAGTCCTGCCTTACAAGTATTGCTTGTTTGTAATCCATAACAAAACAAGATTATTCAATAATATTTAAATATAATGAAAAAAACAAAGCAATTATGGGTTTTAAGAGTGAAGAAGGATATAATAAGATGTTAGAGAGTAAAAGAGTTAGAGAGAAACAATAATCATCCTTCTAATTTATAATCCCAGCCAGGCCTCCACTCTTTTGGCTCTTTATGACGCCAATCCTCTTGTATAGCTTGTTCCCACGTCCTTTTCTTTAATATTACATCCAGTGCTAACTGGGGGCCTCTGTGGGCTACAATAGCAACCCTTTTACTAGGATACTCTTTTAATAAGAAATCAAGAAAGTCCCTGATTCTTTTTTCAACATCCCTATAACTCTCACCATTAGGGAATCGCTTGTTTATACATGCAATATCTAAAGGAATAACTATTTTTGAGCTTGCCCTGGTTAAGGCTCCATAATCACACTCTCTTAATCTCTCATCTTGGATAATAGGAACTGCTTTTCCAAAGGTTATATTAGCAGAGTCAACAGCTCTTTTTAAATCAGAACAAAAAACAACATCAAATTTCTTATCTTTAATCAAGTTTTTTAATTCTATTGACTGCTTTTTACCAAGCTCTGATAACTCCCCAGGAGCCCACCCTGTAGCAATCCCTTGCTCATTATCAGTTGTAGTTCCATGCACAAAATAGGTTATGTATACCTTAGTCATTGTATTTTACCATGAAAATACTTTTGGTAAAGCTCTATCTCCTCACGAATCAGAGGATGTACTTGTGAGATTGCTTTTTTAACTTCTACCCATTCAGCATGCGTGTGCTCATGGCTAAGTTCTTTGATTTCTGTTAATGCTTTACATAAGAATATAATCATGGTTATCTTGACACCGTCATGATGCTTAAACTGGATCACCTTTAAAGGATTAAGTACCTCTATCTCTATGCCTGTCTCTTCCATTACCTCTCTTTTTAATCCTTCTTGAGGATGCTCATCTAATCTGTCAAGTCTTCCGCCTGGTAATTCCCATATGCTAGGGAAATGAGAATCATCCCCACTCCTCTTTAGCAGAAGAACTTTATCACCATTAGCAATAACTGCTTTAACTGCAAATGCAAACTTATCTTTCATTTTATGCGGGGGAAGGGATTTGAACCCTCGTAGGCATTACTCCAAGACTAGTGCCTTGTCCTGCCAAGACCCTTGATCTTGTCTAAGCCACAGGATTTCTCCCATGAGGACTTAAGTCCTGCCCGTTTTCCAGAGTCCGGAACTACTCAGTTATTAGTAGCTTCTCCGGCACCCCCGCATATGATTGTTTAGAACAAGTTTGGGTTTATAAGTGTTTTTCTTTACAAAAGGTAAGAAGTTATTATTAAGCTAAAGCAGCGCCAAACATAACTTTTCCGTTTGAATATTTCTTTTCAAGTTCTCTTTTTTCTTTTAAAAACTTGGATAAATCCCGTAAACCATACTTCATATCTTTTTCTCGATATTCTCCAAATGTCATTTCTCTTGGTTGTCTTAGATAAGGAAGAAAATAATAATTGTCTTTAGGAATCTTTTTGCTCAGTTCAGGGTCATCTCTCCACTTTTCAGGATAAACCATTACTTTCTCTTTATCCAGAGCTCGCAGGTCTATAGTAAAAAATTTTGGTTTCTTAGAATTTTCAGCTTGTTTTATAATATCAACCAATTTTATCTTTTTCATATTGCAGTGAGAACATAGCTTTTTATATAAACTTTTTCATTAATGCGTCTTTCAGGCAGGGTTATTCCTCCTCAACAACATTCTTAGGGCAGGTCTCAAACCTGCAGGGACCTTTTAGTGTTTCACAGAAAAAAGTAATCATTGATGGAGTTACATGCTCTTTCTTAGCCTCGCAGTGGTCCCAGACAGCTCTCTTCCAGTCAAAGATTGTGCTGAACTTCTTCTTCTTAACAGCCTGTGCAAGTCTATGCTCCTCTTCAGCCTGTCTTCCCTCAAAGAGTTTTATCTCTTCTTCAATACCAGCCATCTCTCTCTACAGGTCAAGGCTCTGGTGCAATAGCTTCTTGAGCTTAAGTATCTCTAGGTAGATTTTCTCATTGCTAATTTCCATTATAACTATTTAATTGATAAAAGGTTTTATAAAGTTTTCTGAGAAAAACAGCAAATAATAAATAATAATTAGTAATTGCTATGGATATGAAGCTTTCAAGGTATTTTATTGGAATATTTTTGATTTCTTTAGCAACTTTGGCCTTAGAAATAAGTTTAATCAGATTTTTCTCAATATCTCAAGGGCATCATTTTGCATTTATGGTAGTAAGTATTGCATTATTTGGTATTGCAGCTTCTGGAACTTTTTTAACAATAAAAAAAATAAAGAATCCCTTGTTTTTTTCATCAATATTATTTTCTTTATCTGTTTTAATTGGTTTTTTCATAACAAACAACATAATCTTTGATCCGTTTAAAGCAATTTTAAATTTTAAACACACTTTTGTTTTATTGATTTACTACATATTTCTTGGTTTTCCTTTTTTCTTTTTCGGGATTATAATTGCTTATTCTTTCTTAAAATTCCAAAAAAAAGCAGGAAAAATTTATTTTTACAATATGTCTGGTTCAGCAGTTGGAACCTTGGCTTCATTGTTTTTCATTTCATATTTTAATATAAAAACAATATTGGTGATTTCATTAATAGGTTTGGTTTCCTCATTATTTTTTACTAACAATCCAAGCTCTAAGAGCAGAATATATAAAAAATCAATAAAAGAGCAAAAAAAGAAGAATAAGAAAAATAAGATAATCATTCTTTTACTGATTTTAATTAACCTGTCATTATTCCTTGTTCCTTTGGAAATAAATATTTCAAAATACAAAGAACTGAGTCAGGCATTGAATGTTCCTAACTCCAGATTAATAGGTACGAAATATAATTCTTTTTCCAGAGTTGACATAGTTGAGAGCTCTTTTACAAGATACGCCCCAGGTCTAAGCCCGACTTTTAAAGGTGATTTACCAGAACAGATTGGGGTAACAACAGATGCAGGTGGCATGAATTCAATTACAAAATATGAAAACCTGGATTTTATTGATAACTTGCCCTTATCAATTCCGTATTTTCTGAGTGAGAATAAAAAAACCTTGATAATAAATTCTGGTGCTGGCTTAGATGTTTTGGCTGCATTGAAAAATAATGCTAGTGTAACAGCTCTGGAAGCAAATCCTATTGTTATTGATTTATTAAAAAATGAATATGCAGATTATTCAGGGAATATTTACCATAAAGCAAATGTGGTTTGGGGGGAGGGCAGAAGTTTTATTAAAAAAAATAAGGGGGAGTTTGACATTATTGTACTCTCTCTGGCAGGCAATGTTTTAAGCAGTTCTGCAGGGATTTCTGGTTTAAGTGAAAATTACTTGCTAACCAAAGAAGCTTTTGAGGTTTATTATGATTCTTTAAGTGAGGATGGGGTTCTGGTAGTGACAAGATGGTTGTTATTCCCTCCAAGAGAAAGCTTAAGGTTGTTTTCTTTGGCATTGGAAATTGATAATAAGGCAAAAAAGACTGCAATGTTTCGCTCATGGACAACAGTTACCTTGGTCTTGTCAAAAAAAGATATAAATCAAGCTACTGCAGAAAAAATTAAGAATTTTGCTGAAAAAAATAAGTTTGACATAATTTATCTACCATTAGATTTTACTCCAAACAAAAATCTTAAGTTCAAAGAGCCTTATTATTATAATTCCATACAAAACTTGTTAAAAGACAAAAATGAGTTTTATAAAGAGTATGTTTTTGATATAAGCCCTGTAACAGATGATAAACCTTTTTATTTTAATTTTTTTAAAATCTCAAAAATTAGAGACTTGTATGATCTTGTTGGCCAGAAATGGAATCCTTTCTTTGACTCTGGATTTTTGATATTTTTTGTTTTGATTCAAGCCTTAGTTGTATCTATAATTTTTATTTTATTGCCAATTAACTTTTTTAATAAGAACAAAGAAAATAAAAAGATAAGAAAAAAACCCCTAGTTTATTTCTTTGCAATTGGTTTAAGTTATCTATTTATAGAAATTGTTCTTATACAGAAATTTATTTTATTTTTAGGACACATCATTTTTTCTTCTTCTGTAATCATATTTTCAATGCTTTTATTCTCAGGTTTAGGCGCCTTATATTCGCAAAGATTTAGGATTAAAAAATTAAATAAAATTATTTTTATAATTTTTATTTTAGTCCTTATTTATATATTTTTACTAAAGTTTATTATTGATTTATTTATTTCATTAAATCTTATTCCAAAAATAGTATTAAGCATAATGCTTATTGCTCCCTTAGGTTTTTTCATGGGCTTTCCATTCCCACTAGGGATAAGAACAATAAGAAAGGAGCTAATACCTTGGGCCTGGGCTGTTAATGGAAGTGCTTCAGTTCTAAGCCCTATCCTGGCTGTTCTTATGGCCTTGTTGCTTGGTTATAATTTTGTCTTGTTTTTAGCTGTTGTTATTTACTTAATAAGTCTTATTTTTATTATTCCAAAGCCTTACCAGTTAATGGAACAAACCTAACCCCGGTTATAAACTCTGTTTCTGATTCATTTCCTTTTTTAGTTACCAAAGTTAAGGTTTGAAACCTTAAAGTGCTCCCTAATGGGATGATTAATTTACCTCCATCTTTTAATTGTTGCAATAAGGACGGAGGTATATGATTAGCAGCTGCTGTTACAATTACTGCATCAAAAGGAGCATGTTCTTCCCAGCCAAAATAACCATCAGCATTTTTTACTTTTACATTTTTGTAACCTAAATGATTTAACCTCTCCTCAGCAGAGTCTGCTAACTCTTCAATTATCTCTATTGTATAAACCTCTTTTACAAGCTCAGCTAAAACTGCGGCCTGATAGCCAGAACCAGTCCCTATCTCCAGCACCCTATCATCTTGGTCTACTTGCAAGCTCTGAGTCATTAAAGCAACTATGTATGGCTGACTTATGGTTTGTCCATAACCAATGGGTAGTGGATTATCATCATAAGCCTGATTTACTAAGCCAGAAGGAACAAACTTGTGCCTCTCTATTTTACCCATAACATCCAGAACCTTATCATCATTTATTCCTCTAGTTTTCAGTCGCTGCTCAACCATATTTTCTCTTTGTCGAGCATATTTATCAACTTCATCACTAACTTCTTTTTTCTCTTCAGTCCCTCTCTTGTTAATATAATCCTTTAAAATAAACTTATCTTTATTTATTACAAAGATTAAAGCGATAAATATTATTAATATAAAAACCAGAATTATTTTTTTAATATTTTTTTTGTTTTTTGTTTTCATCTTTTAAATATACTTCTGATTTAGTATTGAATAATATCTATATAAATTTATTGGCGTAGGTGTTAAGAAATAAATTAGGGTTAAGGTGAATAAGCGCCTTTATCTAATCCTCTTGTTAGACCTGATTGGTGTGTATACTGATATGAGTGCTTAATCTTGTTAGTGGAGTGGTTGTGTGGAAAAGAAGAAATTAAAAAATTTTACTTCTCAAACTCCAACAAAACACCACCAACCCATTTAGCAACTATGTTGTACAGCACTGCACATATTACTCCTATTACAAATCCAAGGATTGCGAAGTAGACTGGCGTAACAATGATGTTGAACAAGGCAAGCCAAGCACCTGAGAAGCCCTGACTCACACCAAAACTAATCCCTAAAACTGCGTAGTAAATCCCTGTAAACAGACCAATAATAGCCATTAAGACAGTATAGACTTTTCCCAAGGACAAAACCTTGATTCTTTTTAACCTCATTACTGGCATTTTTTACACCTCCCTTAGTTATTTATTAATGATTATTAAACTTCAGATATTTAAATGTTTGGTAAAGTAAGCCTCTGGAGATGAATCTCACTAACCTTTACGAAAGGTTAACGAAAGTGTACTACACCTCACTACGTTCGGCGTAGCACATAGTCAAAAGCCTCTGGAGGGAATTGAACCCTCGACCTCACGCTTTTTGTTGACTACCCACAAAAATCAGAGATTTCTGGCGCACTCGCACAAAACGTGCTACTCGTACCAAGCGTGTGCTCCACCACTAAGCTACAGAGGCTTAAGGAGCAATAATTAATGATTTGTTTAAATAATTTTTTAAAATAAGCCCTATTACCCCTTGTTATGAAGGAGAGATGTGCTAGTATTCTAAAGGACCTTACTAGTAAGAAGTTTATTCTTTTTGTTAAAAGAGGAAACACTGCTATTCGCTTAGCTCTAAAACTAGTGAAAAAGCTTGGTTATAACAAGGTATTAATGCAGGACCAGGGAGGCTGGCTTACTTACAAGCAGTTCTGTAAAAAGGAGAAGCTTGAACCAGTTGAGCTTGAGACGAATTATGGGATTCTTAAATCTAAGACTCTAAGAGATTATTCTGAGTGTGCTCTGCTAATGCACTCTATGCCTGCTTATGCTGCTCTGCAGAACATGAAGCTTTTTGAAAGGGTTTGCAAAGAACAAAAGATATTCTTAATCAATGATGCTACTGGAAGCATAGGAACACCACAAGCAGGGAGAGGGGGCATAGTATTTGGCAGCTTTGGAGATGACAAGCCTGTTAATCTTGGCCACGGAGGCTTTATAGCAACTGATAGTTATGAATACTTTGAATTCATGGATAAGAATAATCCTGAGTACAGAATTGATTTTGATACACTCTTAAAACGATTAAATAATCTGAAGAAAAGACTTGATTATTACAGGCTAATCAGAAGCAAAGTCCTTGATGATTTAAAGGATTATGATATTATTCACAGGAAAAAGAAAGGCATTAATGTTGTTGTAAAGTATTACTCTGAAAGGGAAAGAGAAAGATTAATAAACTACTGCAATAATGAGAAGCTTGAATACACACTCTGTCCAAGAGCAATCAGGGTTAAGGAAAGAGCGGTTTGTATTGAGATAAAAAGGAAATAGGTGGTGTTTATGAGTTTAAGAATGCCTGAATCAACGAATGAATGCATTTACTTTACTAGGAGAGCCTTTGATAATGGAAGGGTAATAGCCTGGGTTTATAGAAAGGAATGCCCTCAGTGTGGTAAAGCAAAGATGGGCAAACCACTTGACCCTAAGACTAAGAAGCCAAAGATAAGAGCTGATACTTATGAGTGCCCAGATTGTGGTTTTTCTAAGCCAAAGCAAGAGTACGAGGAAAGCCTGACTGTTGAGATAATCTATACCTGCCCTTATTGTGGCTTTAGCGGTGAAGCAACCACAGAGTATAAAAGAAAGAGTTGGGAAGGAGTAAAAGCTTATGTTTTTGTGTGTCAAGCCTGCGGCAAGAAGATAGGGATAACCAAGAAGATGAAAGAAAAGAAGGGTGAGGGATAAGGAAAGGCTTATGCCTAATAAGAGCAAGGATCTTGAAGGAGAGCTAATCGGAGATTGGATTGACAAGGATGCTTTTGAAGAAAAGATTAGAGATATTAAAGGGATTAAGAGATATGAAGAATTAGATTTTGATAAGATCTATGAAATTGGTTATACTACTGTTTTTGATTATCGTATTATAAAGGATGAAAAAAGTTCTAAACTTTATTTTTTTGAGGAAAAACAAAACATGTACGGATTAAGACTTGTTGTTGAGTTGTGATCTCTTACACTTCTCTTCTTGCTTCAATTAATTGCAGGCTGATACCTTTTCCTAATTGACAGATTATATTTAATATTAACTATTGTTTTCTCCAAAAAACATATAAATAACCCTCTTATTTATTGCTCTGCTATGAAGAAAATATTAATCACAAGCGCACTGCATAATGTGAATAATGTGCCCCACCTAGGC
>DAOWFR010000013.1 GCA_030637925.1 Methanobacteriota archaeon | reverse complement strand
GAGTTATAATAAAGTTTATAAATAAGTGCATCCTATATTTAGTTTATGCAGGATAAAGACATAAAAATCCTTGAAACAGCAGGTCTTACACACGCACAGTCAATAGTCTATCTAACTCTTTTGGAGTTAGGTCAAACAAAAATAGGCCATATCATAGAAAAAACCAAACTTCAATCCTCTGTAGTTCATAATAACATCAACAAGCTCATAGATAAAGGCTTAGTAAATTTTGTAATGGTAGGAAAGATAAAACATTATCAAGTAGCAGAACCAGAAATGTTCATAAACTATCTTGAAGAACAGAAACAAAGAATAGATGAGAATAAAAAACAGATTAAAAAAATAATCCCAAGATTAAAACTAATTAAAGAACAATCGAAAAAAAAGACTGAAGTTGAAGTTTACAAAGGCAGAAGAGGGTTTCAAACAGCATACATGGAAGAATATGAAAAAATGCAAAAAGGTGAGGCTTCACAGTTCATAGCACAACCAGAGGAATTTCAAAAAGATGAAAAACTACATGAGTTCTTTCTTAAAATAAACCAGATTATAGAAGAAAAAGAGTGTGTTATTCAGGGAATTGGACCAATAGCTAACAAAAAAATATGGGGGCGGTTTTACAAAAACCAGAAAACCTACAGATTAAAGTACATTGATGAAGATTTTCCTTGGGGTGTTATGATTTTCAGAGAAGGTATTATAATCTCGCTTTGGGGAGACGAACCAATAATAATCAAAATAAAAAACAAGAACTTCAAAGATAAAGCATATGAATACTTCCAGAAGAAGTGGAGAGAAGCAAAAAAATAAAATAATCTTCAATCAACCAAAGTATAATACAATCTTCTGTTATTCTTGCCTTTGTTATCAAGCTTTAAGAGCTTTACACCTTTAATCTCACTTATATCTTTGAGATGAGTTCCTCCGCATGCTTCTATTGTGACTCCTTCAATCTCTACTAGTCTGATTTCTTTTATATCCTCAGAAAAACCTTTGGCAAGGTTGGTTAGTCTTTCATACTTTTGCAATGCTTCTTCCCTAGGCATTAAGTAGAGATTAACTTTTGCTCCTTTTTTTATCATCTCATTAGCTTTGTTCATGTAATCAACAAACTTTTCCCTGTCAAAGTTCTCTAGATTAAAATCAATCCTGCTCTTATCCAAGCCTAACTGGTTGCCTGTTATAAGAGCATTTGCATCTTTTTCAATAATAATTGAGATTACATGAGCTGCTGTATGCATCCTCATGAGCCTGTATCTTCTATCCCAGTCAATCACTCCTTTAACTTTATCACCTGGTTTTAAGCCTGGATTATCTATTTCATGGCTGATAACATCACCAAACTTCGCAACAAACACAACATTGAATTCTTCACCATCCTTAATGAATTTACCAGTGTCATAAGGCTGGCCACCAGCATTAGGGTAAAAAGCTGTTTTGTCAAGAACAACATACTTATCATCCTTTACAGATTCAACAGTTGCTTCGAATTCTTTAAGATAGCAGTCAAGTAAGTACAATACTTCTGTCATAATATCACCTCTTGGTTTTATCCTCAAGCTTAGTCTTAATTATCTTCATAACCCCAGTATTATCAGCATACTCCTTCTCAGCCTTAACAATCTTTATTTTCTTTTTATGCATAGGAGAATCAACTACAAAGGTCTCTATTTCTCCTCCTTCACCAGCAGGGTGCAACCCAATCTTATTTTTAAGTTCTTTTAGTTTACCAATTAATTCATCATTTATTTCATTGCCAAGCCATGATTTATCAAGAGGATAACCAGCAATACCAACTATTAATATTTTAAAACCATTCTTAACAAGTTCTCTTAATAATTCTATCTGGTCCTTTTCCCAGAGAGGAGTAATACTCTTTAAATCTAATTCCTTGCAAATCCTGTTAATCCTTGAAGCTTGGTAATCAGAAGCAATAGCACCACTAACCACTCCTTCAATATTATAATCATTAATAGCATTGAATAAAGCTTTTTTTAAATCATCAAGTTCTTCTTCTTTAACACCCTTTGTTCTTACTTTTACAAGTGGAATATCAAGTGCTTTTGCCTGTTCATCAACTAAATCTATATTAACTGTGTGAAACATATAGCTCTCCTTGTTCTCAGAGATAACACTAATAAGACATTCTACATCATGTTCTTGCAATGCCTTGTACATAGCATAACAAGAATCTTTTCCTCCTGAAAACAACACACCAACCTTCATACCCTGGCTAAGAAACAGCATGCTTTTTTAAATATTGCTTTAGTTTGATAGTTTATAGTTCAAATCAGCAGGGTCCCATTTGGCTGTTGTTGCAAGTTCAATAACTGCTCTGACCCAGTCACCTGAATTATTGTATTCCAATAATGTTTCCCAATTATTTGAACCTTTTTTAGGAATTATATTATTCTGCTCTGAATCCCAGCCAGCATCTTTAAGATAATGAGCAACAAAATAAATCCAGTTAGGCGTACTAAAGAAATCGCCTCTAAAATACTTCTTAAGCTTCTGAGGTACGAACTCCCAAACCCCGATATCAGTTGCATATTCTTTAAGATAATGAGCAACACGGTGAACCCAGTCAGGCATACTAAAGAAGTTGCCTTCAAAATATTTGTTAAGATTCTGTGGTAGGGACTGTCCCAACTCAACACAAATTGCATAAGACGATCTAATCTTACGAATATCTATCTTGTTCTTTTCACAGAATATTAGGAGTTCTTTTAACTGTTTATAAGCAAATTCTTTTTTGTGTGTATTGTACAAGGAAGCTGCAGCATTAAACGCAAAATACCTGCCTCTATTTTCTCCATAGTCAGACTCAATGCCTATAGGTGAAACAAGATAGCTCCTAGGAACCCCACTCTCTTTCTCAGCACCAACCAAATCTTCTCTGTACTTCTTAAGAAAAGCAGGGGCTTTTTTAATCTTATCATCTAATCTAAGGATGTCTCTATAAACCTTATAACTAATTTCTCCTTTATCAGCTTTTTTCTCAGGATTGCTAATAAAATAATTACCTATGTTCCTATGAATCCTGAATCTCTTATCACTATAATAATCAAGAATCTTGTTCCTATCAAAACCGTCCTTTGCTAGGCGAACACTTAGCTCATCTAATTCTATTATAATCATTTCTTCTTTTTTAGAAATCTTGTAGG
>DAOWFR010000096.1 GCA_030637925.1 Methanobacteriota archaeon | reverse complement strand
GTTAAACAAATGGAGAAAAAAATTAAATTCCAGTCTAAGGATTAATGTTGCCTGTGTAATAACAAGGTATAATCTTGATACAATTAAAGAGCTGGTTAGTTTTGTTGAGGGAGGTGGGTTTTATTCAATCAATTTCCAGCCCATGTACCAGAATTTTGGTGCAAAATATAATCCTAGATGGTTTGAGAAGAGTGATTCCTGGCCAACAGATATTAAGAAAATTGATGAAGTCATTGACTTCCTTATTGAAAAGAGAAAAGCAACAGGGATTGTTGGAAACAGAGTTGTGCAATTAAAAGCTATGAAACACTACTTTAGAAACCCTTTGCAAAAAGCTGCTATAAAATGCAAAGCAGGAACCAAGGACATTGCTTTTGACCCGTATGGAAACATGTTGTTATGTTTTAACAAGGCCCCTGTTGGGAATGCTTTGAAGAAAAATCCAAAAAAGATATGGAAAAACAGGTTAGCTGATACAAGGAGAAATGAGATATCCTTGTGCAAAAGAAACTGCAATCTGTTAAACTGTAACTTCGAATATTAACCAAGGTTTAGAATGAGAAAGATGAATGTTTTGGTTGCAGATACTGCACCTTTGTATCCTCCCTCGTGGGGAGGTCCTCTAAGGATATATGAATTATATAGCAATTTTTTCAACAGCAATATCACTTATGTTGGAATTCCTCTTCATGTTGATAAGAATTTCAGAGGAAGTCATAAAAAACTAAAAAAGCATCTTAAAGAGATAATTGTGAAACCTGATAAAAAATATCTTGATTTTAAAAAACTGCAATTAAAGTTTTTAAAAGGACTTACTTTTGACCTTTACACATATTTACTCATGAAGTTTGATAAAAGTTTTAATAAGAAAATAAGAGAAGAAAGCAAAGACAAGCATATTTTGATTTCATCTCATGTATGGAGTTTTCCTTGTTTAAAGAGGAACAATAGTGAATTGCTTGTTTATGATTCCCATAATGTTGAGTATAAGCTTATGAAGCAAGTAACAAATGGAAAATTTTTTGGAGGAATTATCTCTTACATTGTCAAAAGGATTGAGAAGAATGCTTGCAAAAAAAGTGACTTGATTGTTGTGTGTAGTGATGATGATAAAAAATCACTTATTGAACTATACGGTGCAGAGAAGGACAAGATTCGTATTATACCAAACTCAACTGATGTTAAGAAGTTCAAGGTTGCTAGTAAAAAAGAAAAAGAGCATCATAAAAAGCTGTTAAAGGTCAAAGGAAAAACAATCTTTTTTGTAGGAGCCTATTATAATCCAAACATAGAAGCCTTGAAGTTCATTGTGAATAAGCTTGCGCCTAAACTAAAGGATTACACTTTCTTAATAGCTGGAAGCGTGAAGAATGCTTTTTATGAGTTTAGCACAGAAGAAAAACTACCAAAGAATGTGAGGTTTTTTGGACAGGTAATTGGTGATAGACTAAAGAACATAATCAAGGCTTCTGATATCGCAATCAATCCTACATTCACTGGTTCAGGAATCCAGATTAAGATGCTTGATTATATGGCTTCAGGACTTCCAATAGTCACAACAGAAACAGGTGCTAGAGGTCTTGGAATTGAAAATAAAAAACATGCTATTATATGTAACACTGACAAGTTTAAGAATGAAATAAGGCGATTGTTTAAAAACAAAAGATTATTCCAGAAACTTAAAAATAATGCAAGAAAAAAAGCTTTTGAATTTGATTCAAAGAAATTGGGTAGAAAATTTGAGAAAATCCTTTTATCAAAAGTAAATAAGGAGGCGGTCTAAATAAAAGAACAGGCTAAAAGAGAATTAGTAAATGTTAGAAGAAAAATTAGCTATGATTTATCATACAAGCTAAATCATCCATTTCTTAGACCAGATGCCATTGTTTTTCTAATAGCCCATCGGTGTAATCTCAAATGCAAGATGTGCAATCCTCCTGATACTTGGGATGTTGATATAGAAGATGAATTGACTTTTGAACAGCTTAAAAACCTGATTAAACAGGCAAATGAGTGGGGGATTAAGGATGTTATTTTCTCAGGAGGGGAGCCTTTGGTAAGGGCAAAAGATGTTATCAAGTTAATAAGATATGCTCACTCTTTGGGTCAGAGCACAACAGTAGCAACTAATGGATTAATATCAAAAGATATAGTCAAAGAGCTTTTTAAAGCAGAATTGAACAGCTACACTGTGTCTATTGACGGTGCTAAAGCAGAGACTAATGACTCTATAAGAGGAGTTAAAGGTGCTTTTGAGAAATCCATAACTTCTCTGAAAGAGTTTGCAAGACTAAAAAAAGATAACAAAAACCATCCCATTGCATTAAATACTGCAACGGTTGTAATGAAAGACAATTTCCAAGAGCTTGTTGACATGTACAAAATGCTAAAGGAAATAGGGGTTAACAATGTAATGTTCCAGGCTATTTCTAATGAATATCCTAGTTTGATACCAAAGGGTAATGAATTAAAGGAATTAGAAAAAATAACAAAAAAATTAGTAGAGCTAAAACAGAAGGATGGAATAATCTCAAATGACACGTCTTACTTCAACCTAATGATACAATATTTCAAGGACATAGCCGATAATAAAGAGCCTGAAAAGCCATTGTCCTGCTTGGCAGGATACAAGAATATAATAATAAAATCAGATGGTACCTTGGATATATGTGGGTATGGTCCTTTTAGGGTCAGTGCAAAAAGGATGACCCTAAAAGAAATATGGTTCTCAAAAGAGTATAAAAAATCCAGAAAAAAAATAAAGAGCTGTAGAAGGAACTGCCTCTTCCTATGTTATAATGATTATTATAAAATTAATTGGAGGAACCTGTTTAGGTCAAAATGAAAGTCTCTTTAGTACTAGTTCCTACATGGGCATTTGAGAAGCCCCACCTAGGAGCTGCTTATCTAATCAGCTATCTCAAAAGTAAAGGGCATGGGGTTGTATTACATGATTCTAATATTGAGATGTTCAGGAATGAACATAAAAAATTTGGAAGACTTTGGGAAGACATGGCGCATATCTTAAGAGCAGAAGATAGTTTCTTTAGATTATTATATCCTGAGAGGTTTGAAAAACCCCGTTTGAAAGATGTTGCAAAATATCTTGTTCTTCCAGGAATAAATTTAATTAAGGTAAGAAAGTTACTGGATAAATATATTGATAAATGGGTTAAGCAAATATTGGACTCTGATACTAAAGTAATTGGCTTCTCAATAAATGGAAACACTGCATTAATCAGCTTAATGTTGGCAAAAGAGATAAAAAGGATTGATAAGTCAAAGTTTATTGTTTTTGGAGGAACCAGCTGTAACATAAACATGAACGCCAAGTTCTTTGTTAAGACAGGTTTTGTTGATGCAGTTGTAACAGGAGAAGGTGAGGAAATATTTGTAGAATTGATTGAGCAACTTGAGAAATATGGTCATATAAAGAAATGCTTAGGAGTTGTTTTCAGAAAAAAAGGCGAGCTTGTCTATTATGGAGACAGACCTTTGATTCAAGACCTTGACTCTATCCCTTTTCCTGATTATGATGAATTTGATTTAGACAAATATATTTTCAGAAATCCAAGAATATTCCCTTTTACCACAGGAAGAGGCTGTCCTTTTGCTTGTAATTTTTGCATGGATAGGATTTTCTGGAAAAAGTACAGAGGTAGAAGCGTGGATAATATGATAGAAGAATTCAAGTTTATGTATGAGAAATATGGTGTGAAAAGTTTTGGTTTCAATGATTTAACTATAAATGCTAACATAACATTGTTGGGTAATATGGCTAAGAAAATTATCCAGGAAAAACTTGATATCAGCTGGGCAGGCACTGCAAGATTTACTCCTGGTCTGAATAAGGAGGTGTTAAGAAATTTAAGGGATGCAGGATGCAGACAAATTGATTATGGCCTTGAAAGTGCATCTAACTCTGTCAGAAAGAGAATGAACAAATTAGGCTATGATAAGGAATATGCAAGTAAAGTACTTAAAACAAGTCATGAACTTGGAATCAAGCAAGCCTTGCTTTTAATCATAGGCTATATTGGAGAAACAAAAGATGAATTCTATGAAACAGTGAACTTTGTATTGGAGAATAAAAAGTACTTAAAAGAGGTCCATGCAGGATGTTTGTATATTATGAAAGGAACATCATTGTACGAAGTATTCAAAGATAAACTTAATGTAAGAGTTTCTCCTAGAATCAATTTCAAAAAGAGTATGGATTTCTGGAGAGAGTACTATTATCCTGATTATGCTTGGACAACAGATGATCCTAAAGACAATTTACAAAACAGGCTTAAAAGAGTTGACTTATTATATAAGATACTTAAGGAAGAAGGTCTTAGCTGTAATTTCAGCGGAGAAGAACTCACCAAGGTAATTAAAAATGAAACCTTTGAATGAACACTGGACTGATATGCTTTTTTATTTTTCAAAGCTATTTAATGTTCCTTTAACAAAACCTGATTGGGTTTCTGTAAATTTAACCCTTAAATGTAACCTTAATTGTAATATGTGTAATACCTGTTATCTTATTAAGAATGAATTAACAACAGAAGAGATAAAAGAGATAATGGACCAGGTGCATGAATGGGATATAAGTGTTTTTAATCCTCTTGGAGGAGAGCCTTTTGTTAGGAAAGATATAATCAAAATCTTAAAATATGCTCGTAACCTGGGTTTAGAAACCAGCATCACAACAAATGGAACTCTAATAAACAATGAAATTGCTGCTGAGCTTGCCAGGCTGAACAAGGTAAACATGAATTTCTCCGTCGATGGTTTAGAAAAAAGACACGATTCTATTCGCGGAAAAGGTGTTTTTAGAAAAGCTGTAAACGCAATCAAGCTTATAAGGAAACATGAAAAAGAACTTATTAAAAAAGCTGAGGAGTCACTAAAAATAGAGACTTTTCATCCTAAAAAAATAACTATAAACTGCATAATTCACGATAAGAATCTCAATGAGATACTTCCTTTAATAGAATATGTAAAAAGAATTGGTGTTAACAAAATACAATTTCTGACTTTATTCAGGCATCCAGGAAAAAAATCAGATACTTTATTTGTAAAAAAAGAAAGATTCAAAGAGTTAGACAAAAGCATTGATAGACTAGTTAGATACATCAAGAAAGACAAGTCAAAATTCGGTTATGTAAATTCTATAAAAGACTTAGAGCTAATGAAGGATTATTATAAAGGAAACCTCAAGCCAAAAAAAGTAAAATGTTATAATGGTCTTAAGGAGCTCTATATCAACGCAGACGGAAACGTAATGATGTGCAATGGAAAACTTGACTTCTTGGATGGATTCGCAGGAAACATTAGAGAAAACAATCTAAAAGAGATATGGAAAAGCAAAAAAGCCAGAGAGATGAGAAAAAAAGTAAAGAAATGCAAGAAGGCATGTTTGCAGGATTGTTATCTGCGAAGAGATTCTGATAGTCTTTTAAAAATATTAAGTGGGATTAGTAAATCGTTTATTTACCATAATCTTAAGAGGAGTGGATAATGATTAATTTCAAAGGAAGTTATATAGTGCTTGAGCTTACAAACCAATGTGTCTTAAACTGCAAGCACTGTATTCAAAAAGAGAAAAGCCATAAGCATTTCAAAGAAAAAGGATTTATGAGTTTTAATATGATTAAAGATTTTATTTCTGATCTTGATGAGAATGGATTAAGGTTTGATACTTTGGTTTTATTCTGGCTTGGAGAGCCCCTGCTTCACCACCAGTTCATGGAAATATATGCTCATATATTAAGGAAAAATAATGAAAAGAACATTTTCGAGAAAATTGAAGTGCATACAAACGGTGTGTTATTAAGTGAAGAAATAGCTAATAACTTGTTTAATTACCCTGATATGCCTCAAATCTGGCATTTTTCTTTAGACGCTATTAACAAAGACACTTACAAGAAAATAAAAGGATACGACCTAATGGAAAAGGTTTATTCAAACATAGAACATGTTCTAAAAAGAAAAAAAGAAACTAGAGCATTATTTCCTAGGCTTGTCTTTCAATTCATTATAGAAAAAGATAACTTTAGAGAAGCAGAGGAATTTAAGAATCATTGGATAAAAAAACTAAACGAACATAACCTAAAAAAGGGTGTTTGCGGTTTCCATGTTCCATGGGATAATAAAAACTATGTTTTTTTCAGGCAACTTGATAACCTGAATCCAGATCTACAAGGAGAATCTGACAAAATATATTTTAAAACATTAAAAAAATTAGGGTTGCTAAAAAAAGATAGAGAAGATAAAAAGAAAAAGCAAAAGAATAGTTACTCTGTTTGTTCAGGATTTTTCAAGAGTCCTGCTATTAACTGGGATGGAAGAGTGACTGTATGTACAAGAGATAATAAATTAAAGCTGTGTGTTGGAGATCTTAATGAAAACACGTTCAGTGAGATCTGGTGGTATAACAAAGGGTTAGATGATATTAGGAAAAAAATAATCAAAGGGGATTATTCATCTGCTTCTCTGTGTAAAGATTGTATAATACCAAGATCATCAAATTATACAGGCATTAATAAAGATGAAATTAAAGAATATCTTAAGCTAAGTGAGTAATATTAAACATGAAAAGAAAAAGAGAGCTATTAATAAAAACAACAATAATTGCATTCTGGCTTATCATACTTATTCCTTTTGTAATAATGACATTCCATTATATAAAATATTTTTATCCGGTTATTGATTTTTTAATAGAAAATGAACTTGTGCCTTTAAATTAAATTAAAGAAAGATTTAAAAACAAGATTTTGTTTCGGAGAAACCAATGATAAATGCTAATATTGAATTAACAGATCTTTGCAACATGCAGTGCATTATGTGCGACCAGAACTATAGGAATAAACAGGTTCATAACACAAAGCCTGTTTTCTTTTCATTTGAGAATTGGAAAAAAGTGTTGAACGATTTGAAAAAGTTTAATGAACCTATTATGATAACCCCTAGTTGGGCAGGAGAGTCATTACTTCACCCACAATTTAATGAATTCATGAGCTATGCTTTTGAACAAAACAATAATAACATTATATTTGATGATTTTAGATTTAACACCAATGCCTCTTTGCTGGACAAAGAAACTACTCATATAATTCTGGAATGTGCAAACATGAAAAACCAAAGAAAAGGCACTTTTAAGATGATACACTTCTCAATCGATGCTGTTAAAAGAGAGACTTATAAAAGAATAAAAGGACAGGATTTGTATGAACAAACACTTAGTAATATCTTGTGTTTTATAAAGCAAAGAGAGCAAAATAATTTTGAGTATCCTAAAATCACGGTGGCTATGGTTGTGATGGATAAGAACAAGAACGAAGCAAAGGAATTCGTGGAGTTTTGGAAAAAAATCTTTAATAATCCTGAAATCTGTTATGATTGGCCTTCAGGAGAGCGCGATGCAATTTATTTTAGAAAACTAAGCTGTGCTGATTATAAATATGCTAAAAAGATCCATAAAGAAACAGTTACTGGTTTAGGTTTGCTTAAAAAAGATGAATCAAAAGGATGTATATTGAAAGACGATGCTTGGTAAAAAAAATGAAAGATAAACAACAAAGACCTCCTTGCCATGCTTTATGGGAGACTATTCTCATAGCTGCAAATGGTGATGTGACTACTTGCTGTTTAGATCTTGATTTAGTTAATAAACTAGGAAATGTTGAAACTGATGATGTTCATGAGCTATGGACTGGAGAAAAAATAAATGAATGGAGACAGGCTCAGTTAAAAGGTAATTTTAAGAATTCTGGACCAAAATGCGCAAGCTGTCCTTTTCAAAATGCAGCAAGGCTTTCAAAAGAGAAAATAAACAAGTACTATAAAAGTAAGAATCTTTTTTGATCACCTAATGCTTAATGTTTTTTAATAATATAATTTCCTATGATCAAGTAATCTATCTTTGTATTCTTAAAACAATTATATGCATTTTCTGGTGTATTTACTATTGGTTCTCCCCTCACATTAAAGGATGTATTGATTACAACAGGCACTCTTGATAATTTCTTGAATTCTCTGATTAATTCATAGAACCTTGGATTTTGCTTCTTACTCACTGTTTGTATTCTTGCTGTTCCATCAACATGTGTTATGCTTGGCAAAACTTTTCTTTTTTCTTTTCTCACATCAAATGTTTGGAGCATGAATGGTGATTCAGACACTATCCACATGACAAAGTATTTGTGTGCTTCTTCTGCTAGTACTGCTGGTGCAAATGGCCTAAACTCTTCTCTATGCTTTACCTTCTTGTTAAGGACGTCCTTCATTTTTGGATTGCATGGATTTGCTAATATGCTCCTATTACCTAGAGCTCTTGGTCCAAACTCCATTCGTCCTTGAAACCAGCCAATTATTTTGTTATTCCAAATTAATTTTGCTACTAAAGACAGTAGTTTTTTATCTTCAAGAAATTCATACTTAATGTTGTTATTATCTAAGAAAGCTTTTATTTCTTTGTTACTGTATTCTGGTCCAAAATAAGCATTTTTTAAAACATAATTCCTTGGTTTTCCTAATATTGAGTTATAAGCATAAAATGCTGCTCCTAAAGCACATCCTGAGTCTCCTGCTGCTGGCTGAATAAATAATTTCTTAAAAAGTGTGTTTCTTAATATTTTGCCATTTGCTACGCAGTTAAGAGCAACTCCTCCTGCAAAGCAGAGATTTTTTGATTTGATAAGTTTGTAAGCATGATTAGCTGCTTTAATAACAATCTCCTCTGTTATTTTTTGAATAGAAGAAGCAATATCTTGGTGTCTCTTAGTTATTCTCTCTCCCTTCTTTCTTGAAGGTCCAAGTAATCTAATTGTTTTTTTACTGAACATTCTTTCTCTGTGCTC
Organism: Methanobacteriota archaeon; assembly: GCA_030637925.1. GTDB lineage: Archaea > Nanobdellota > Nanobdellia > Woesearchaeales > SM23-78 > SM23-78. The sequence goes on along the minus strand of DAOWFR010000096.1, from coordinate 1,582 downwards.
ATAATCAAAGTAACTCATAGCTAGCTTGAAGCTACCATCCTCTCTTATATCAATTATTTTTCTTAGCTTCTCATAAAAAGTTGGCTTGCCATATGCTGCTAATCCCATTACTTTGTACTCGTCATTGTTTACTTTAAAACCAAGATATGCTGTGAAGGTGCTATAAAACAAACCAAGTGAATTTGGAAAATCTATCTCTTTTATTATCTCAATTGAATCACCTTTAGCATGTCCAATTGTTGCTGTTGCCCATTCACCCACCCCATCAAAGGTTAAGATTGCACTTTCCTTAAAAGGCGAAACCAGATATGAACTTGCTGCATGTGATAAGTGGTGATTTAAGTAAAAGATTCTTCCTTTGTATTTAATCTTCTTTTTCATTATTTTTTGCACTCTTAGTTTCTCATTAATCCAAGAAGGAACTGCTTTGTAAAAATACCAGAATGACTTAGGAAATGTTTTTACAAAAGTGTGCAGGATTCTTTCAAACTTTAAAAGTGGTTTTTCATAAAAAGCAACATAATTTAACTGATCTGAATTTATTCCTGCCTCTTTCAAACAATACTTAATTGCATTTGTAGGAAAAGAATTATCATGTTTTTCTCTTGTGAATCTTTCTTCTTCAGCAGCAGTTACTGAGATCCCATCTTTCACAAGGCAAGCAGCTGCATCATGATAATAACATGAAATTCCCAGTATATATAGTGACATTTTAGTTCTATCTTAATGCTAAAACATTCTTTCAAAGCTTTGTTTAGTATATTTCTGTTTTGAAACATTCCAATATGATTGTCTTAATTGCTCAGGTTCTCTTTTTTCTTCTTTATAGAAAATTCTGCTAATACCTGCACCAAGAAAATACATAGGAACAACAAATACAAAATTAATTATTGATGTTACAAAATTATGAACTTTCTTAAAAAAACTGATTATTGCTGATAAAGCAGCATTCATGTTCTCCCTCCTATTAGACCAAAGTATAAACAAACACTGAAACCTTGGATGAACTAGCGAAAAACAAGAGTATACCTAAGAGAATTGTCATTATAATCAAAGGTAAAAGCCACCACTTCTTCCTAACTTTAAGGAAGTTCCAGATATCTCGAAGCAAACTTGTTTTGTTATTTCTAAACTTTTTAGTCACTCTTAACACCTGCTCTATATATCAAATCTTGGTCTATTTAAAAATATAGCCTCTTTGTGCGAGTTCTTTAACCTGACAATTTAATAATCTGTCTTTTTTTGTAATCCAAGTCATAAATCTTTTATTGCTTATATAAATCTGTTGAAATCTTTAGTATCTCTATCTTTTTTTCTTCGCAGCTTTGATGCTGACAGCTAGGAATCAATTGATTATCCAACAATGCATTATAAACAATCTTTGCCAAGAGTAAGTTTCCTTTAGAACTATAATGTATCTGTCTCCCAACCTCCTCAGAATCAGATATTATACTTGACAAGTTCTGATCAAATAGATAAGGATATGAATAAATCACATGTTCAAAACCGATATTATTAAAGGTGTTATTAAAAAAAGTTATTTTCTCAGGTTCATAAAAGAAATCAAAAGATTGGTTGGTAT
>DAOWFR010000046.1 GCA_030637925.1 Methanobacteriota archaeon | reverse complement strand
TTGAGGAAGAAATAGATGTAGAGGACTTGATAAAGCCAGAGGAGAATGTTATCACAATAAGCCATGCTGGTTATATTAAAAGGCAAGCAATAGAGGCGTATAAGACCCAGAGAAGAGGAGGAAAAGGAGTAATTGGTGCTACTACAAAAGAAGAGGACTTCATAAAGCACTTGTTTGTGGCTAATACTCATTCTTATCTATTAATATTCACTGATAAAGGAAAGGTTTACTGGTTAAAAGTTTATAACATACCAGAAGCATCCAGGATTAGTAAAGGAAAACCCATTGTTAATCTTATAAGAGTAGAAACTGATGAAAAGATACAAGCAGTTATTCCTATCAGAGAGTTTGATGACAAGCATCATCTATTATTTGCAACAAGAAAAGGCTTGGCTAAAAAGACAAGGCTAAATGCTTATAGCAGGCCAAGAAAAGGAGGGATAATAGGTATTAATCTTAATGAAGGAGATGAAGTAGTAGAAGTAGTGCTTACTGACGGACATCAGAAAATCCTTATAGCAAGTAGTAATGGACAAGCAGTCAAGTTCTTTGAAGCAGATGCAAGACCTGTAGGAAGGAACAGCCATGGTGTAAGAGGCATAAGACTTAGTAAGGATGATAATGTTGTTGGAATGATAATAGCAAAAGATAATCAATGTGTGCTAACAATAACTGAGAATGGCTATGGTAAGAGAACTGGTGTAGAAGAGTACAGGCTTATAAGCAGAGGAGGAAAAGGAGTAAGAAACATTATTTGCAGCCCAAGGAATGGCAAGGTAATAGGAATAAAAGTTGTTAATAATGATGATGAAATAATGGTGGTCTCAAAAAAAGGCATTCTTATAAGAGTGCCTGTAAAGAATATAAGTGTTATTGGAAGGAACACCCAAGGAGTAAGGATTATGAGGTTAGGTGGAGGAGATAAGGTTGTTAGTATTGCAAAGATTGAGGCTAATGGGAATAATAAGGAAAGTGTTGAAAAAGAGGTGATAGAACAAGAAGAGGAAAGTGAGATAGAAAAATCTCCTAAAGGGAGTAATGAAGAATTAAAAGAAGATACAACTGAAAAAGAAAATAATTAATTGGCCTGCGGCGCTAATCTAACCAGCTCTTAAAAACATCAGTAAGATACCGAAAATAGCAATAACTGCTACAAGAATGATTAACTCAACATGATGATGAGGTTTTGTTTTCTTTTTTTTCATTATTATTAAATTCTGATTTTTATTTATATAAATGTTTTGGAACAGCAAATAGCAATATTTAAATACACTCAACATAAGATTATAGCTATGGAAAAAAGGCTTCATGTAAAAGGCTGGACCATGGAAGAGATAAAGCGAGCAAAGGAGATTATTAAGAAAGCAGAAAAGAAAAAGCATCCTGACATAATAAAGGTAGAGAAGAGCGTTTACTGGTTTTCCCTTATCATAGGAGTCATAGGCACAATATTGCTCTCATTAATCCTTATCCCAATCTTAATAATTAATAGTAATGCCTGGAGCTATATACTTACAGGAATGTTTGGTTTCTTACTCGGAGCATTAATAATCATAATAATAAAGGACCTGCACTGGCTTGAGCATCACCATCACTTGTTCCTATCTCTTCTTATACCAATAATAGCTATCTTCAACTTCTTTATAGTTGTTAGCAGGGTTAACCTGTTTAACTATAGTATTGGCTTAAACAACTTTCATAACCCCATACTAATAGGGATGGTTTATCTTGTGTGCTTTATAATACCCTATGCGGTTTTTCTCCTCTTAAAGAGGTAATAATCATGGACCTAAGAGAATGGGCTGTTCATTATATAAAGCAAAGAGACCTTGTAAAAAATGATTTAGTTAGTTATAAGGAAGAAGGAGACAGGGTGTTATGCGAGTACAAGGAGGGAATAAAAGCAACGTATTACTACAAGGAAAACCTTAAGCTTGAGAAAATAAAGGCTGTGAAAGATGATGAGACAGCTTATTTTGTATGCATGTGTAATGAGCATAACCTTAAGATTCTTATGGATAACTGGGACTTATTCAAAACCAAGAAGGACCTTGTTTTTATCTTTCTTAACCCCAAGCTCGCAGAGAAATGGATTATCAAGCCCTTTGTGCATGCCAAAATAGCAGACCCAGCAACCTTAAAGCAGGGCTTAAGAACAATGTATGATACATGTATGGGTATAGTAAAATAATAGCTAAAGCATAAATTTATAAGATTAATCAGATTTCTCTTTTTCATGTCTAGAAAAGTTGCAGTTTGGGGAACATTTGACAAACTACATCTAGGTCATATAGAGTTCCTTAGGAATGCAAAGAAATTAGGATGTGAACTATATGTAGTAATAGTACCTGATAAATCTGTTAAGGAAAATAAAGGAAAACTGCCAAAATACAGTGCTACAGAGAGAAAAAATAATATATTAAGATTAGATTTTGTAAAAGAAGCCTATGTGGATTGTCTAAGTGATGGCTTAGAATCAATCATTAACTTAAGACCCGAGGTTTTTGCTTTTGGTCATGACCAAACAACAAAGTGGGAAAAAAAGTTAAGAGATCATCTGAAACAAAACGGTTTATCCCAAACATACATTTATCTTCCGGCTTATAGTAAAGGAAAACCTAGTTCAGACCTAGAAAAATTATCAAAACAATAAATAATATATACCCCAAGCTAATTCTGCATTGTTATGGAGACTAAGTTAAGCACAGGAACTGCTGTCATGGACTGGCTCTTAGAAGGAGGGTATGATAAAGGTGTACTAACAACTATATATGGTCCTGCTGCTAGTGGAAAGACTAATCTGTGCTTGTTATGCATTGCCAATAGTGTTAAGGGTAAGAAAATAATATATATTGATACTGAGAGCAGCTTCTCATTAACCAGGTTTAAGCAGGTATGCCCTGATTACAAGAAAGCTCTTGAGAAGATTATCTTCTTAAAACCAACCAATTTCAAAGAGCAAAAAGCAGCTATTACAAAACTAAGAAGCTTGCTCAAACAAAAGGTAGGCATAATCTTTGTTAATACTATTACCATGCTTTACAGGGCTGAGATGGGAGATAATGATAACTGGGGACTAAACAATGCCTTTGTGCTGCAGCTCAGAACTCTCTTAGAAATCGCTAGGAAGAAAAACATTCCTATTATTCTCACTGCCCAGGTATATGCTGACCTTAAGAAAAAGGATCATGTAAAGGTTGTTGGGGGCACTATTATCAAGAACATGAGCAAATGCTTGATAGAGTTAAAGAAGAGTGGTGCTAACAGGATAGCAATCATTAGAAAGCATAGAAGCATAGAGGAAGGCAAGAGTGTAATGTTCAGGATAGTTGATGAGGGGGTAAAAGAGGTGAGAAAATAATAATTCAAAAGTTTCTCACTCCTCTGAAAAGTCATCAACACTATGTGTAAATCCCCCTTTGTTAATCATGCCTCTGGCTTCCAGGTAACCCTTGGTAAGCAGCCAGAAGATTAAGCCAAGGCTTTTCTTTCCCTTATTATTACAAGGAATTACTAAGTCAATGTTATTAGCCTGGTTGTTAGTGTCACATAAAGCAATTATGGGTATGCCCATTTTAAAGGCATCCTCAACAGCATTCCTATCAGGCCAAGGGTCTGTTACAAGAACTACTTTTGTTTCTGTGAATTTTCTAAGCTGAGTATTTGTGAGGATGCCAGGCGGATACCTTCCTGTGTATGTTCTTACTCCTGTTAACTCATCAAAGAGCTTGACAGGTTTCCAGCAATTCTCTCTTCTGGCAACAATCATGATTTCCTCAGGAGCATAGTTTGAGAGGAAGCTAACCAACACCCTTATTCTTGCATCTATTTGCTGCACATTAAGCACACTAAGCCCATCAGGTCTTGTCTTATAGATAAAATTCTCCATGTACTTTGTCTTAAACTTGGTTCCTATGTGTATGCCTGATTTAAGGTACTCATCATTCGGTATAAGTAATTGTTCTGCTTCCATTTTAATACCTCTTATGATAACAGTAACAGAGAAATCCATTACTGCTCTTGTTTATCGCCCAAAAGCAGGTGCCAAGAGCCCCTTGAAATGAATCAAGGCCTTGCTTCCTAGCAGGGCTATTAGATGAAAGTATAGATGAAGGGTTTATAAATTTTTCTTCTCTGAATTAGGAAACCTCCCTAAAACCTCATATACCGGTCCTTCTTGTGTTAGTGTACTCTTATATAACTTAAACTTATCAACCAAGAACTCTTTTTTCTCAACTTGTTTATTAGTTATTATTTCTATTATTTTTTTCTTATCTTCCTCAGAGGATATATATTTAATCCTTGCAAAGGTAAGGTGGTTCTTAAAAGGATAGTCATCTCTGAAATCTGGCAATACTCTATCAATTTCCTTTTTTAACCCTATTAAGGGTTCTGCTGGTTCAACATCAATCCATAGCACTCTTATCCTCTTCTCATTAGGGAATACTCCTAGCTTATTAATTGATAACTTAAATGGATTAACCTTGATTTGAGCAAGGGCTCTGACCATAGTATTTACTTTATTCTCTTCCACTTCTCCAAGGAACTTTAGAGTTAGATGAAGATTCTCTTTTCTAACAGGCTTAACCCCTTTTATACCTTTAAGAGGCTCTTTTATCTCTTCAATGCTTTGTTTTACTTCCTTAGGTAAGTCTACTGCTATGAATAATCTCATTATAAGAATAAAGAGAAAAAAAGAATAATATTAAAAACTTTTTATTATCTTAACTTATTTTTTCTTAGTTCGCTTTTTTTTAGGCTCTTCAGCAGGCTCTTCTGCTTTTTCTGCTACTTCCTCTGCTTCAGGTTCTGCTACTGGCTCTTCTGTTGGCTCTTTAACAGGCTCTTCTTCAGGCTCTTCTTCAGGTTCCTCTGCTTTAGGCTCTTCCCCAGCTTCCTCTCCAAAGTCCTCAGAATCCATCTTCTCTGATGCTGCTTCTAGCTCTGCCACTTCTTCCTCTGCTTTCTCTGCTGGTTTCTCTGATTCTACTGAAGCACTCTTTGCACCTGAAATAACCTCTGCAAAGCCAGCACTCCTAAGAACACGAGTGACCTTTACCCTCACCTCATCGCCTTCCTTGGTGTTAGGCACAAAAAGAACAAAGCCTTGCTTTTTTGCAATTCCATCGCCTTTCTCACCAACAGCTTCTATCTTTACATCCAACTCATCACCCTCTCTTACAGGGGCAAATCTTCTTCTTTCTCCAAACATTTATCTAACCCTCCATGAAGTATATTTAGGCTAGAAAAGTGGGTGTTTATTTATAAAGTTATTCAAAAATAATAAAAGAAAAAAATAAAAAAGTTATTTTAAGCATCCTCTATGCCTTTCTCTGTAATCCTAAAGATGCACTCATCATCTGCTAGGTCAGGTGCATCAACAAGTTTGGCAACTCTTGTGCCTTTCTTGCCTCTTCTTAGATAAACCCTGTAGGTGCTGTTATGAGCCACTATATGCCCACCAATAGCCTCTGTTGGATCTCCAAAGAACATGTCTGGCCTTGCCATGACTTGATTAGTGACATAGATAGCAAGGTTGTG
>DAOWFR010000090.1 GCA_030637925.1 Methanobacteriota archaeon | reverse complement strand
GTAAGCATTTATGCTGATGGTAGCACACACTCTTTACAGTTCCGCGGCGAAACAGATAGTTCTGACCTTACAAACTTCATGGTTGATGATGTGAGTCTTATTGTAACAACATGAGGGAGAAAGCAGGTAATACAGACTCCAAAAATGTAAGTTTTGAAGTTAATTATTGATTTTTTTTTAATGGCTTTTTTTTATTCTTAATGAACAATACTATGCTGCCTATTGCGCCAACTAAAAACCCTACTGGGCTGACAACTAATGCAATAATAAAGGATGCTATATGAAGGAACTCCATTACATATTTTATTATGATAATATTTTTTCCAATTATTCCTAAAGCATAGAACAAATTATGAAGTATTGAGAAAACCAAAGGGCATATTGCAGCTATACCTGTTAATAGCAAAAATATTTTAAGTTTTCCTTTAATTTTTCGTTTTATAGTTAAAAATATTAGAGTTATGCCTAGTAAAAGGAAAATAAATCCTAATATTGCAATAATAGGAAAAAGTGCACGCTTAATAGATTCAGAAGATGGAATTATAAAATAACTTACTATTACGATAAAAATTACTACTAATAACCAAAATATAGTTGGTAGCTTATATTTTTTCATTTTTCAAATATAAATAACTCTTCTATTGTTGTCTTTAAAGCCTTTGCAACATCATGAGCTAGTTTTAAAGAAGGATTATACTTACCTTTTTCTAAAAAAACAATAGTCTCTCTTCTAACATCAACTTTTTTAGCTAGTTGTTCCTGAGTAAAGTTGTATTTAGCTCTGAGTTCTTTTATTCGTGTTTTCATTTTTTACCAGCTTTGTCATAGTAAAATAAGGAAAAAAGGCACACTATCAGGGATCCTCCAAAAAGGATTACAAATGCCGGAGCAAATAATTCAGTGCTGCGTGTCAGGTATATGTACACAATCGTTGCAACTCCAAAAAGTATTGTGTAGACAAAGGCATTCCTTGTTGCTCTGCCAAGATTTCTTTCTAACCTCTCGTCGCTTATATTGTACGTTGCAAAGTAAGGAATAAATGAAAGGAACCAGAGAAAAGCAGTTTTTCCTTCAACAAAATACAACAAGCTCAATAAGCTCAAAAATCCAAGATACCAAAGCATATTTTTCATTCTATATCTCCTTTCTGTTGTAATATGCCCAAAAAACAGCAAACAAAATAGCCATTATGCCTATTGCAAGACCTGTTGCCTGGCTCACATCTCTGAAATGAATTACATCTTCTGAAAGCCATCCAATTGCTAGTAACATATAAATCGACACATAAAATGCCATTGAACTTGCCTTTTCAATTACTTTTCTGCTTCTCTCATCCCGCCAAGGAACTCCTTTTTTCAAATCTCTATTTCCCCTTCTATAAACAAAGATAGCAAATACAAGTACTATAATTGCAATAAGAGCTCCTGTAACTCCTCCTGCAACATCTCCTTTCATAAAACGCATTAGTGAGAACAAAGTTCCAGTTGCGATTACAAGTAAGCTTATTATACTTATTGCTGTCAACCTGATTTTGTCTTTCATTTTTTATCACCTACAAAGCTTTTCTCTCTAATACCAAGTTGGAGACTGACTTAACAATTAATCCTGCGAACAAAGCAGCTATTAAAAACCAGTCAACCATTAGTTTCTGATTTAAAGCACTGGTAATGGCCTGGTATAGCACTCCTATTACTAATATTATCATCATTGTCCAGGCAGCGTTTCTTTCTGAGATTGATTCAATCTTGGTTTCTCTCTCATCTCTCTTCATAGCAATCATTATATGGCCTACATCTAATAATAAGAAAGCAACCCATCCAATAGTCACATATATTCTTGTCTTAACATCCCATATTTGCAGTGCTTGGAATATTACAAAAGGAATAAGAACTAATGCAATATATACCCCGCCCTGCCAGGTCTTGGGAGTAATGCCCCATCCACCGTATTTCCTTCTTTGAAACCATTCAGGTCTTCCTATCATTTTTTATCACCTCGAGCATAGTTAACTATTTTTAACATAATGTTAGATATATATAACATAGGTTATATTTAAATGTTTTGGAATTAGTGTGGAAAAATCATTCGTTGGAGTTTGAGGTTACTGCTACTTCTAATCAAACTCTTTCTGATTCTTTTGTGATGTTTTATCCGGAAATCTTTCGTTCTTGACTGGACATCTTGCCGTTAGGTTTATATATCGGGTTTAATTAAATTTATCCTTTGATATTATGAGGACAGAAAGTAATTAGAGGTGAAAGAATGAGTTATATAAGGTCAGGCCAGCCATTAATTTTTTTTGAAGGTTTTAGTAAAGCCTATGTCTTTCTCTCTTCTGCTTCTGGGAAAAAAGACTATGTAGAAGATTATGGTAATGAATATAAGGATAATGCTACTTTTGCTGAGCTTTTAGTAAAGTTTGTTTTAAGAGAAACCAATGACAAAAAGTATGCCTGGAAAATTGCTGGTATTCTTGAAAAGAAACTTCCTGGTACTAAGAGAAGAAAAAAGCCTCTTAGTTTTAATGAGTGGTGGGCGTTGCTAGATAAAGAAATGAAAAGATTTGAAAAAGGAGAAGGAAAAGAATTTTTTAACAGGATATTTTAAGAACCAAAACATTTAAATACTAAGTAAGATTAATCTTACTTGGTGATAAAAAATGGATGTTGCTATAACAAGAATGAGCTCAAAAGGACAAATCGTAATACCCAATGAAATGAGAAATGACATCAAAGAAGGAGAAAAACTTGTAATAATGAAGCACAACGATAGATTCATAATGAAGAAAGCCACTGAATTGGATAAAAACATTATAGAAGACCTGGAATTCGCAAGAAGAACAGAGGAAGCATGGAAACGCTATGATAAAGGAGAATTCATAGAAATGGATTTTGATGAGTTCATAAAAGAACTTAAAAAATGGTAAGAACCAGGTATCACTCCAAATTCAAGAAAACCTTTTCCAAAATAAAAGATAAAACTACAAAAGAGAAAATAATCAAACAAATCATTAAAATAAAAGATAATCCAGAAATTGGAAAGCCAATGCGATATGCAAGAAAAGGCACAAGAGAAGTCTATATTAAGCCATACAGATTATCATACGCCTATATCAAAAAAGAAAACATAATAGCACTTCTAGACCTGTATCATAAGAAAGAGCAATAATTATGAGCTGATATTATTTATAAGAATTAATCAAACAATTTCCCTAATTCATCAATCACTCTTCCAGTAATAGATTTAATTCCTTCTCCTATTTTGCTAACAGTATCTTTAACCTTGTCCACTGCCCCTTCTGCTTTTTGTTTTGCAAATTGCCCTATATATTGTTCTAAATCAACTCTTTCTTCAAATCGAAGCTTAAACTCAACAAAACCCAAATCAACAACAGAGACTGAACCACTTATTTTTGCATAAGTTTTACCTGGTGTTATTAAGTTCCATGCTACTTCAGGAGTTGGAACCCAATTAATTTTGTTAGAAAAAGGAAAACTAACAGTTTCCTTAGGAGGAACAGATTTTCCTTCAATAAAACCAGAAGCTAATTGTTTACCAGAAGATTCTAATACAACCTTATAAGTTACATGATCAACACTAACGGTTAATAACCCTCCATTATAAACATCTATATCTCCTCCCAAAGTAAAACCACTTAAACTAATATCCTGAAGCTGATTTACTCCTACAGCCCTTATCTCTACCTTAGACAAAGAATAAACATATAATCCGCTGAATAATAAGATACCAAGTATTACTAAAAAAATAATTCCTAAAAAAGCTTTTCTTAAACCCATACTCCTAAGAAGTCTTAATTGTTATATAAATATTCTTGAATTAATAGGAGTTTGAGGAAGAATCTGAAGAGGAGTCAAACTCGGGTTGACTCCTGATTTTATGCCTTAATACTTTCTATCAAGTTATCCAAGCGTTCCTTTTTCTTCCCTAATTTTTTTTG
>DAOWFR010000083.1 GCA_030637925.1 Methanobacteriota archaeon | reverse complement strand
TCTGTGCTTAGCTTTATTAGCTCATCAATATCTCCGAACTGGGATGCTTTTCCTGTTGTCTCAGGTCTTATCCAGAGTTTAACACCCTCTTTGCTTAAAGTTCGTGTAATATTATTGAGGTGGTTTTTAACAACTTCATAAACCTTTTCTTTAGGCATAGCCATGTAATAAGCAGCATGAAAGGTTATGCTATAACCCCCAGCTATACTAGCAATCCTTGCAGTGTCTAGTATCCTCTTAATACTAGCCTCTGTTTTAGCCTTTTCAAGAGAATTAAGATTAATGTAATAAGGGCCATGAGCAGTGAGCACAATACCTTGCTCTTGAGCTTTTTTTCTAATAGCCTGTGCAGTCTCAGACCCAATCTTTACTCCACGAACAAACTCTAGCTCCATACAGCCCAAACCAAGTTTTTTTACATAAGGAATAGCTCCTAGTGTATTTGTAGAAGGAGAGCTTACTGGTACTCCTGCAGGCCCGAATAAGAGTTGCTTCATTTTGACTTTTCTTTTTTCTTCATAACCTTCTTTATCCTATCAACAGCAATGCTCAGAGCAGCGTCTCTAGGCTTGATTCCTGCTTTTTTAGCCTTTTCAAGCACTTCTGCTGTGTTCTTAATAATCTTCTCTTCAACCATCTTAAACATGTCCTTAGGAGTGCCTCCTATGTACTCTACATAGCTGCTAATAACACCCCCTGCATTAGCCACAAAGTCAGGTATTACTAATATGCCTTTTTTATGCAGGTATTCTTCTATTTCAGGAGTCATAGGTATGTTAGAGCCTTGTACTATGATTTTAGCCTTTATTTTGCTCTTATTTGCGTCTGTGACAAGGTCTGGTATGGCTGCTGTAACTAAGATATCAACTTCTAAACCAACAATCTCCTCGCCTTTTAACACAATACACGACTTACCTTCTGAATACTTGGTAACAGTACTTTGCTCCTTCTTAACCTTTAAAAGCTTATCAAAGTCAATACCCTTAGGATTACATATCACTCCTCTGCTATCACTAGCAGCTATAAGCCTTGCTCCTGCTCCTGAGAGGTATTTGGCAACAAACCTGCCCACATTACCAAAGCCTTCAACAGCAAAACTTAGCTTCTTAATATCAAGGCCTAGGTGCTTTACAGCTACAAGGGTTGCATGATACACTCCAAAGCCAGTGCTGCCCAGTTCATGAGGAATACCACCCAACTCCTTTGGCTTTCCAGTACAGCTCTTCATAGAACCATTAGCCTGCGCAAATACTTTCATCTCATGCTCTGCTGTGCTTATATCAGGAGCAGCAACATATAATAAAGGGCATACTGGCTTTAAAGCCTTTGAAAAAGCCTTTATCATAGCATCTTTGTGCTCCTGGGTTATCTCCTTAGGATTAGCAATAATACCTGACTTTGCCCCTCCAAAAGGAAGCCCTGCTAAGCTGCACTTATAAGTCATTGCTCTTGCCAGCTTGAACACTTCTTCTTTGTTCACAGTAGGAGTCATTCTAATGCCCCCCTTGCCAGGTCCTAGGGCAGTGTTGTCAATAACCACAAAGCCGTGCATACCAGTCTTTGCATCATACACCTCAAGAATCTTCTCTGGACCTAGTTCATCATGAGAAATCATTCTTAAAACCTCCTTAACCCTTTCGTCGTGAAAAAAAAGAAAAAACCCCTCTCCTTTTATAGTTTTCTGATGTTTTGTGCTTAAAAAAGGCAAAGTTTATATATTCAACACTATAAATAATGCTTATATTAATAGTTTTGAGGTGATTTTTGATGGAAGGATACTGTGTTAAGTGCAAGAAGAAAGTTGAGATTCAGAAAGGAAAGGAAAGTGTAACCAAGAATGGCAGAAGGATTCTTAAAGGTAAATGCCCTGATTGCGGGATTACTGTGTGTAGGATTCTAGGAAAAAAAGATTAAAAAATTATTTTTTCATCTTTTTAATGCTTTAGAGGGTGTTCAGGGGGATGTTCAAAGAGTTATTAATCCTAATCATTGTTGTTCTTATAATCCTCTTAGTGTTTAACCTTGTAAAAAAGGTATTTATACTCATAATTAATAGTATAATAGGGATATTTGCTCTTATAGGCTTTAACACCTTGTTTCATGCTAATATCACCATTAACTTCTGGAGTGTTATTATAACAGCTATTGGGGGCCTTATAGGCTTTGCAATAGTCGTTGGGTGTCATTACCTTGGATGGGCTTTCTAGGAACCGAAAAATATATAAATTCCAGCTACTACTATTTAGTAAATACATGTTTGGAGGGATATTATGAGCAAGAAACCTGAAACACTAGAAGTTTGTGTAAAAAAAATGAAGGATTTCTATTCTAAGCATAAAGGTCTAAATGCAAATGTACTTATGATAGGAATAGATTCATTAGAAAAGTTAGAACACATAAAAGCATATGCTAAAGAGTTAGTAGAAATTGTAAAACAAAATTTAAAAGAACATGGGAAAGTTCCTAAAAAACAAATTGCTACTAAAGTAGCTTATGCTCATTTAAGACGTGTAATCAACCACTACAATAACACAACTGTCCATGAGAGATGGAATAAAGCACTTCCTGGCCTAAATACTTCAGGAGGTTTTTCAACCTTTCTTTAATTTTTTATTTTTAATATTCCATATTTTAAATATCAAAAACTATTTATAACCTTTAAAACCTATTGAGTCCTTATGAACCCTATTCTTATACGCAACAGCCTTAGTAATGCTGTTTATTTCAGCTTTGTCTCTTTCATAGTTGTATGGCTTTCAGGATTGTTGTACCAAGGCCTTGAAAAGACCACTGGCAGGCTTAATATGGGGGCAGTGATAATCATTGTGCTCAGCTTAATCATCATAATGTTCTTCCTAGCCCTAACAGACCTTCTTCTAAGAGAGCCTAAAAGAGCAAGGATAAGGTTCAGGGAGAGACTAGTGAGTGTTCTATTATTCATCATAACCTCAGCAATAATCCTAGGAGTACTAGGGGTATTGTTCTGGTTTGAGGTGTGAGGAAAAGAACAAGATTAACTACTAACTTAGCTAAGAGAAATATGTTGGGATTTTATATCATTATTTTCAAGTTCTTCTACAACTTCGTCAAGGTGACGACCTTTCCCTACTATAGCTAGTGTTTTGCCTTTTTTTGCATATTCAATTATTTTAGATGCCATGTACATACTTCTTATTCGATTGATTTCAAAGAATTTTCTTCGCTTTTCTTCCACCTGTTCTTCTCCTTTTAAAGTGTCTTCCACAGTTATTTCGTACTTATCCTGTTCCTGTTGAAGAACCTTAAAATCACAGCCAGATATCTCTGCTTTGCTATCCTGCATTGATCTAAGCAGAATATAGTTATGTTTGATCTCATCAGATAATTTTCCTAGGTCTAAATCATTATTATTAGAAATGAAAGAATCAATAAACTTTTTAATCTCCTTCTTGGGATTATCCACAAACCCTTCATATAAGATGTATTCTGGTTTAAACTTCTTTATTATTTTTGCTTCTATTTTTGCATGGTTTGGATTAACGTGATTCTCACCTATTACAACAATTTCATAATGATTTTTATTCTCTTCATGCATTTTAAGCTCCCTTCCTCTGCTTCATCTCAATCTTTGCCAAGACCATGTTATGCATTCTTCTTAAGAACTCGAGCTTGTCTTCCATCTTCATGATGTCAGAGTAACCCATGAGTACAAGGTTAAAGGCAAAAGGACTGGGAATGTCTGTGAAGACCTCTTTTACTTGTATATTCTCTTTCTCTACTTGTTCAAGAACTTCTTGTGCATGCTTAATATCCATTAAGTCCTCAAGAATTTCTCTTCTGGCTTCTTCTAGGATTGGGAACTCCTGGCTTATCTTTCTAACAGCACTTAATAATAATCTTGAACTCTTTTGCTGCTTACCAACACTCTTCTTATGCCCTTTGTATAAACGGAGAATCATTAATGCTCTAGCAGCACAATGCCTGAACCTGCGATTAAGCACTTCTGTCTTGTCAAGAGCAAAGCTCATTAATTTTCTTAGCTCATTACTTTTTACCATGCTAAAAGCCCTTGCAGCCTGAATATTCTTGGTACTGGCAATATAAAACCCATTATCACTTATTCCCAGCTCAACATCCTTTTTATTAATCTTAGAAACAGCAAAAGCAACAGCCCTGCTCAGAACATCATTAACTCTTCTGCCAAATAAGGTATGAAAGATTACTCTCTTCTGATTACCCTCCGAGTAATGCTCTATGATTATCTTCTTATCATTAGGAATCTCTGCAAACAAGTACTGCTCTTTAAAATATTCATAAATACTGTTAGCACTGTACTCATCAACATAAAGATATGAATGAATAAAATCAAGAATATCCTTTTTCTTAGTGTTATATTTAAAATGTTCCTCTACTAGTCTTCTGAACTTCTGGATTTCAAGAGCAAGGTCATAGCTAAGAGGAAGCATCTCACTATACCATGAAGGAACAGTAGGAGGCCTGTTAGCAGTTGCTCTTACATTAGCAGTCATGCCTTGAGTGTAGAGGAACTCATAAGTATTACCTCCAAGAACAAAGATATCTCCTCTTCTAAGCCTCTCAAGAAAAGGCTCTGCAATATAGCCAATAAGATTCTTATTAAGCTTAACCTTAACATTAGTTTCGTCAGGAATAGTGCCAATATTGGTCATATAGATAACCCGAGTCATTTTTCCTTTCTTACCAATCATATCTTTTTCAGGGTCAAACCATATCTTTGCATAAACACTCCTGTCCTCAAGACTAGCATACTCTCCTGCTAAATAACTGATTATTTCCTTGAAGCGCTTCCTATCAAGCTCATGAAAATTATAACTACCCCTAATGATTTTAAGAACTTTATCAATGTGTTTTGGCTCTTCTAAAGCCATGCCAAGCACTTGTTGAGCAAGAACATCAAGACAGTTAGTAGGAATATCAATCCTATCAATCTTT
>DAOWFR010000011.1 GCA_030637925.1 Methanobacteriota archaeon | reverse complement strand
TTAAGACCACAATACATCTTAGGACAGCTAAGATATGCAAAGCAAGGCAAAGAAATATTACCGCCGCCTAATTGTGGCAATCTTGCTTATTACAAAGGCTTTAGTGTGTGCAAACCAGAGGATTTATGCAGTCAGATAAAGAATCCTTTGCAGTATGCTAAGAGAAAAGAAAGAAGTTCTAGACCAGTAAAAAAGAAAAAATAAACTGATTATTAACCATAACCTTTATAAATTCCCTATAATTTTTCTATTCTGTTTGGGTGGTAATGAACCTAAACCAGGAAAAAGCCTGAAAAGAAAGCCCTTTTCAGTACACTTAAGATAATATTTGGTGTTTTCTATAAAGGGTTTTTCACAAAAGGCTTTTTCATATGCGCATAAGACTTACTCCTATCTATCCAGGAGAATATGATTTAAACTAAACCTAAAAAAATGTCAGATACTAAAAAACCAAGAAAGGGAAGTATGGCTTATTGGCCTAGAAAGCGGGCTAAAAAGAGCTATCCTAGAATTAGAGGGTGGTCTAACAAGGATTTTGATAAGACTATTCTTTTGGGTTTTGCTGGTTATAAGGCTGGCATGACTCATATCATGGGCATTGATAACAAAAAAACATCACCAACAACTGGCGAGGAGATTTGTGTGCCAGTAACTGTGATTGAGTGTCCACCCATCAAAATCTTTTGTCTTCGTTTCTACAAAAAAAATGCTTATGGCTTGTTTGCTGCCAATGACTTCTTCTTCAAACCTTCCAGAGACCTTATACGCAAGATTTCTATTCCAAAAAAACTTCCTGACATAAAAGAGCTTGACAAGATTAATCCTGATGATTATGCTGATATCACAATTCTTGCTTATACCCAGCCAAGGCTTGCTGGTATTGGAAAGAAAAAGCCTGAGATTTTTGAATTAAAATTAAGTGGTTCTAACAAGGATAAGTTAGATTTCATAAAAGCACACGCTGATAAAGAGATAAGTGTTGAAGAGGTTTTTAAAGAAGCCCAGTTTGTTGATGCTCATGCTATTACCAAAGGCAAAGGAACGCAAGGCCCTGTTAGAAGGTTTGGTATTGGGTTAAAGAGTCATAAATCAGAAAAGGGCAGAAGACAGCCTGGAAGCAGAGGTCCTTGGAAGGCTCAGCAACACATAATGTACAGGACTGCGTATTCTGGTCAGATGGGTTATCATCAGCGCATGCAATTAGGTCTTCAGATAATCAGGATAGGGGCAAAGCCAGAGGAGATTAACCCTAAAGATGGGTTTCCTCATTATGGTAAAGTAAAAACAAGTTATGTACTTGTAAAAGGCTCTGTGCCTGGCTCAAAAAAAAGAATGATAATATTAACACAGCCATTAAGGTTTTTCAAGAAGGAAGGATCCCTTCCCACAATAACCAGGATTAGTTTGCAATCAAAACAAGGAAGATAAGGCGATAAGGTTTAGAGTAGAATGAAACTAAAAATACTAAACAAATCAGGAACAATGCTTGGAGAAACAGATTTGCCTATTCAGTTCCTAGAACCAGTTAGAGAGGACCTTATCAAAAAGGCAGTGTTAGCCATACAGAATAATAAGAGACAAGTTTATGGTGGTTATGAACAGGCAGGCAAAAGACCTTCTGTAAGGATTTCAAAGAAAAGAAGGGATTATCGTGGGAGTTATGGCCGTGGCATTAGCAGGGTCCCAAGAAAGGTTCTTTCAAGAAGAGGAACCCAGTTTTTCTGGGTTGGTGCTTTTGCACCAGGCACTGTGGGTGGTAGAAGAGCTCATCCTCCCAAAGTAAGAAAGGTTTGGGAATGGAAGATTAATACCAAGGAGAGAAGAAAAGCCATTTGCTCAGCAATGAGCGCAGTCATGAGCAAAGAAAGGGTTGTTCAGAGAGGGCATCTTGTTCCAGAGAAATATCCTTTCATAGTTGGAGAAGACTTGGAAAAACTTAGCAAGACCAAGGAACTAATAGATTCTTTGGTTAAACTAGGGTTCAAGGATGAGTTAGGAAGAGCAGACAAGAGAAAGATACGGGCTGGAAGAGGAAAAACCAGAGGCAGAAAAAGAG
>DAOWFR010000049.1 GCA_030637925.1 Methanobacteriota archaeon | reverse complement strand
CATCTTATCAAGGACCTTTATTCCTAGCTGGCTATAAGTATCAAAGAGAGTGTTGTCAAGGTCAAAGATTACAAGTTTAATCATTTTTATCAAAGCTTCATAATAGTCTTTGCAAGCTTGTCAGGGTTATGCCTTGCCAAATCTATATTATCCAGAAGGTCTGTTCTTATAACCTTGTACTTTTTACTTTTAATATCAGGCTCTACAAACTCTGCTTTTTCTTTTTCATATTCCTTGAGGAGTTTAATAGATGGTCTTTTATTATTACAAATAACATAATTAAGCACTCCTTCTCCAAGGTATTTCTCAACTTCCTTTACAAAATCAGAAGCCTTAAAGCCAGTTGTCTCACCGTGCTTGGTCATAATATTGTATACATATATCTTCTTAGCTTTTGACTTCTTAATTGCATTTTTAATGCCAGAAACAAGAAGGTTTGGCAATATGCTTGTGTAAAGGTCTCCTGGCCCTATAACAATCTTATCTGCTTTTAAAATAGTTCTAACTGCTTCTCTGCAAGCTTTGGGTTTTGGAACTAGGAAAAGCTTCTTAATCCTAAGCCTTGTATCATGTCTGGGGATGTCAATATTAGTCTCTCCAACAACGACCTGGTTATTTTCAAGGATTGCTCCTAGCTGGCAGTTAGTGGTAGTGACAGGAAGAACCCTTCCTTTAACATTAAGAATTCTTGAAGCCTCTTTAATAGCTTCTTCTTCTTTACCAGTAATATCCCTTAATGCTGTTAAAAATAAGTTGCCAAGATTATGACCGTTCAGACCAATACCCTTATTAAACCTATACTCAAACAGTTTTCTGAGCACACTGGTATCTGGGCTAAGAGCCAGAAGACACCTTCTAACATCACCTGGAGGAAGAAAACCAAACTCATCCCTTAGCCTGCCTGTGCTGCCTCCTGAATCCATCATTGAAACAACAGCTGTTAAGTCAACATCATAATTCTTCAAGCCCCTAAGAAGAGTATAAGAGCCTGTTCCCCCACCAATAACCACTATCTTCTGCATATTATTAGAAATATGTTAAATATATTTATAAGTTTAATGGAAGAGAATTCTACAAATACATCAAAAATAACATAAAAACAATTATTATTCTACGACAAAGACCTTGTCGTGCTCTCTTGCATGCTCTTTAACTTTTAAGCCAATACTCTCTCCTTTCTTAGCTTCCTCTACGTTTTTGTGCTCTATCTGCATTGACTCAATCTTCTGAGTAAAGTCTGATGTTGCTCCTTTTATATGTATAGTATCCCCTACTTTCAAAGTGTCTGTTAGTTCAATCACTGCCACGCCTATGTTGGTATAATAGTGTGCTACAGCACCCACTTCTCTTTCTTCAGCCAAAATACCACCTCCAATAAGAGTTAGAAAACATTATCTTCTTAAAAAGTTAACGATAAATTATGAGAAAATGACTACAACCCAAACGTCTTTTCAAATTCTTTCATCTGGTTGAACTGCTGGATGAATGAGAAGCCTTTATGTGTTATTACAAGCATGGTTCTTTCCTTCATTGTTTGTTCTTCAACCATGTTCTTTTCCATTAATTCCTTAAGATAAAGTTTCATTTGGGTATGGGAAAGATTTGCTTTATACATTAAGTGGGTTGGTTTAATCTTTCCTCCTTTATTACTAATAGTGTTGAGCATGTCGTATATTATATCTAATCTACTTCTTTTTCTTTGCATTCCTGAGCACCATTACAAATGTGTAGAGCAAGAATAAGTAGCCTATTAATTGGATTAATTCAGCTAAAACATATAGTGTGTGGTTTGAACTTGTAAAGATGAAAACAAGCTGGCTTAGGGTTATTACACCAAAGCTTGTGCCTAGGTAGAAGGTGTTCCTATACTTTGTTTTCTTGTATGATAAAAAGTATCTTCTTGTAATTGCTATTAAAAATAAAAAACTTGTAGCATAAAACAGGAAATAGTTAAATCTGGCAAAATAAGTTGATATTATTATGAAATAAGCTATTATCAAGTAATCAGTGCTTATTATTCCTTTATTTGATGTAAGGGCATATAATATGTAGAAACCAAACAAGGTCATGCTTGCATATATAAGAAACCCAAGCGCTGGAAGAAGAGAATACTTGGGGATGATATTTGGAATTAGAAACCCAGTAAGATACTTTGAAATACCATATTGATGATGAGATAATATGTTTGTCAAGGTCTTTAGTATAAAAGAGCCTCCAAGTATGACAAATGCCAATGATAAAAAAAGATGTCTATAATTCTTCTTGTCTAAGAGAAAGTTCCTAAAGCTAAAAACACCTATTAATAACACAACAACAGCGCTTATGATGTCTATTGCTATGTCCTTACCATAGAACCATGGTGGGCTGTAGACAAAATCCAACCAGTATACCATAGAGTGGTGAAAAGCCTGAAATCATTTAAAAAGCTTGTGATATTAATATCTGTAATAAGCCTTCATAGACTATTTATAAAGGCTATGCCTTATAAGTACTATAATGATGGCAAAGATGCAGAAAGAAATGAGAAAACATTTTTGTCATGAGGATGATACTGATTATTTCACCTCAGAGCCTGAAAACATGAGCGGGGCAACAGGGTTGTTTTTTGAACAAAACCCACCAAAACACCTCTGTGGTTTAAAAGATTTTGAGCTTGAGTTCCTGTTAACCTCCAGGAACAAAAGAAAAGCTTTAAATCATTGTTGCAAAGAATAAAACTCTTCACCCTTAAAAGAGTAAGCCAAGTTCTTAACCCTAGCCCCTCATCATCAGGCTTGTAACAAACTTGTAAATCATGATTATTACAAACACATAAACCAGGAAGGTTCTAGCACCCAGCATTATTAAGATAAAATAAATCCCTGCCAGTATATCTATTATGCTAAGAAAGCTTTTTCTGAATATTACTCCTTTGCCAATCAGATAAGCAGCAGCTATTACTGCGAGTTTCCACTCATGCAAGAATCCAAGGTGTGTGACAAGCATAAGAGCTCCAACAATAACATCAATAAAGCCTAATATAAGGAACATTACCATTTTCTAGTCTCAGCTTCTTATCTCTATTTCCTTAAAAAATTCTGATAATGATTCTTTTATTTCCTTAAGTTCTTCTAAAGTATAAGTCCTTTTATGAGCATAGGATGCATCTATCATATCAGGCATTGCTTTGAACTGTTGTAAACAGTATTTTCTTGCTCCTTTAAGCCATTTGCCTATTTCCAAGAAATCTTGTCTTGTTAACAGGTCTGGCAGCACAGTTGTCCTGAACTCATAATCTACTTTTCCCTGCATTATTAGCTCTACACTTTTTTTTATTGCTTCTAGATTTACTTTGACCCTTGCTATCTCATTATACTTATTCAAAGGGGCTTTTATATCCATGGCTATAAAATCAATCAGATTCTTATCTACCAATTCTTGTATCATGTCAGGGTTTGTTCCGTTTGTATCCAACTTAACTTTTAAGCCTAACTCCTTTATTTTCTCTATAAACTGAGGCAAGTCTTTTTGTAAAACAGGCTCTCCTCCACTTATAACCACTCCATCAAGCAGTTTTTTTCTCTTTGCTAGCTTTTCTATTATCTTGTCTTCATCCAGTTCAATCAGGTCTGGGGAATTCAGAACAAGTGATTTATTATAACAGTAAGGACACCTAAAATCACATCCTGCAACAAACACTATTGCTGCTATTTCTCCTGGATAGTCCACCAGGGTTGTTGCTTGAAAACCTTTTATTAACATTTTAATCCAAACCAATAAAGAAAGACTATTGTGTAATGAACAACTCATATTCTTTTATTATTTCAAAGGGTCTTCTGAGCAGGCTTTCCTGATTTTCCAAACTCGCTATTAAGACTTTTCTTCTCATCAAAAGACTTTCTTTGCCTGAATTCTTCTTGTTTGCCTAGGTTCCACTGGCTTACAGGCCTGAAATATCCTACTACTCTACTGAATACTTCACACCTTTTTTCGCATTTGTCTTTTTTCTCTTTCATTTTCCGCTCCTATATTTTTAGTTATTCTTTTCTTAAGCAGATAATGCCTTTTTCATGTCATCTTCTTTAATTATTATCTTCTTATCAAGAGGACAAGTATGATGCTCTCCTTTTATATACCCATGCTCAGGGCACACACTAAACGTTGGTGTGATTGTAAAGTATGGAAGCCTGAAGTTCTCTGCAATTCTTTTAACCAGTTTCTTGCATGTTTCTGCATCACCCACTCTTTCTCCAAGAAAACCATGCAGCACTGTTCCTCCTGTGTATTTTACCTGCAGACTATCCTGTAGTTCAAGAGCTTCAAATATGTCATCAGTATAACCAACTGGTAATTGTGTTGAATTTGTATAATAAGGGTCCTTAACTCCTGCTGTTATTATTTTAGGATAAGCTTTTTTATCTATTTTTGCCAACCTATATGCTGTTCCTTCTGCAGGTGTTGCTTCTAGGTTATACATATGCCCTGTTTCTGCCTGGAATTTTTTCAGTTTCTCTCTCATAAAGTCAAGTACTTCCTCTGCAAATTCTTTTCCTTCCTTGGTTGCTATATTGTATTCTGGCCCTAGGAAATTCAGTAATGCCTCATTCATCCCGTTTAGTCCTATTGTACAAAAATGATTGGCTAATGTGCTAAGGTATCTTTTTGAAAAGGGCATTAATCCATGCTCTATATTATGTGTTACTTGTTTTCTTTTTATCTCTAATGCATCTTTTGCTATATCCATTAATTTCTCTACTCTTTTAAAGAATTCTTCTTTTGTTTGTGATAAGTATCCTATCCGCGGAAGGTTTAAAGTGACGACCCCTAATGAACCTGTCATTTCTGCACTGCCAAACAAGCCTCCTCCTCTTGCTCTTAACTCTCTCATATCCATCTGTAGTCTGCAGCACATGCTCCTTACATCTCCTGGCTTTAGATCAGAATTAATAAAGTTCTGGAAATATGGTATGCCATACTTTGCTGTCATCTCAAACAGCATCTTTGCATTTTCTGAATCCCAGTTAAACTCTCTTGTTATATTATAAGTTGGTATTGGAAAGGTGAATATTCTTCCCTTTGCATCTCCTTCTGTCATTACTTCAATAAATGCCTTGTTTATCATGTCCATCTCTTTTTGGCACTCACTATAAGTAAAGTTCTGTTCTTTCCCTCCAACAATTGCTTTTTTGTTTCTCATATCTTCAGGGCAAACCCAATCCAAAGTTATGTTAGTGAAGGGTGTCTGGCCACCCCATCTTGAGGACACATTCATGTTAAAAACAAAGCCTTGTAGTGCTTGTTTTACTTGCTTGTAATTTAGATTATCAGTTTTTATAAAGGGTGCTAGATAAGTATCAAATGAAGAGAATGCCTGAGCCCCTGCCCACTCATTCTGCAAAGTGCCTATAAAGTTTATCATCTGCCATAGAAGTGATGAAAGATGGTTTGCTGGTAAAGATTCTGTTTTTCCAGGAACCCCATTAAAACCTTCTTCTATCAGTTGTCTTAGGCTCCACCCTGCACAATAGCCTGCTATTCCCATTGATAAGTCATGTATATGAAAATCTCCATTTCTGTGTGCTTGCCCAACTTCTTTAGGATATACCTTATTTAAAGTGTAGTTAGCAAGCACGGTTCCTGCTGAGTAAAACAATAATCCTGATAAAGAATAATTAATATTGCTGTTTTCACTTACTCTCCAGTCTGACTGATTTAAGTAACCCTCTGTTGTTTTCTGCACATCCAAGGCAAAGGTCTTTGCTTTTCTTAGTTCTTCATGTTGTCTTCTGTAAAGTATGTAAGCCTTTGCAGTCTCAGCATGCCCTTGTTCTATCAGAATTTTTTCTACAAAATCTTGTATTAATTCTATTGACTGGATTGAACCTCCTTTAAAAAAAGTTTCTAGGGCCTTAGTTACTTTTCTTGCTAATGCCTTTGCTGTTTCATAATCTTCTCCGCCAGCAGCCTTTGCTGCCTTGAAGATTGCCTGAACTATCTTGTCCTCATTAAACAGAACTATCTTGCCATCCCTTTTTTTCACCCTATCTATCGTATATGATTCTGCCATTTTTCATCACTATTTTTTCTTTTCTTTTAATAATTTTTTTATTTCATCCTGTAAGTCTGTAAGGTCTGTAAATTCCCTGTACACAGAGGCAAACCGTATATAAGCAACAGAGTCAAGTTTTTTAAGATGCTTCACCACCAGGTTGCCTATCACAGAGCTCTTGACTTCTTGCGAGTACTTGTTTCTCACCGCTCTTTCAATATCATCAGTAAGTGCATCTATAGTCTCA
This sequence comes from Methanobacteriota archaeon, assembly GCA_030637925.1. Lineage (GTDB taxonomy): Archaea > Nanobdellota > Nanobdellia > Woesearchaeales > SM23-78 > SM23-78. The sequence goes on along the minus strand of DAOWFR010000049.1, from coordinate 5,461 downwards.
TTACTTATAGGCCTCTTTTCGCATGCCTTTAAAAGACCTTTTCTTATTTTCTCCTTATCAAAGAATTCCCTGGCACCATCCTTTTTAATAACCCTTAAGTTAAATTCATTAGGTTTCTCATAGGTTGTGAAGCGCTTTTTGCATTTTAAGCACTCCCTACGCCTTCTGGTAGTGTCTTCATCACTTTCCCTGGTCTCTATAACACATGTTTCCTTGTTTGAGCAAAAAGGGCATTTCATAGGTAAAACCACACATATAGAGTGTCTTATAATCAAAAACACTAGATATGCCTATATTTGGGTAGGTCATCATTTATAAATATTTTCATATTTCAAAATATAATATAGAACAAGTATTTTAGAAAATAAAGAATAAAAGGACTACATAGCCGAAAAAACACAAAAACAAACCTGGTTTTTTATTACTGTGGAGTGGTATAAAATCGAAAGATTTAAATACTAGTAATACCATAAGTAATACTGGAGGTGAATAATATGACCTTGTTTGAACTTTTAACAAAACTTCAAAAGGAATTCAAACAAAAAATTGTAACTGGACAAATATATGACCGTGGTTTTGAAGTAGACTTTTCTTTAGATAATAAAATTAAAGTAGGTAAAGGACTGCTTTGGCATACTATAAAGGATTTATCCCTGGATGGATACGCGGTTGTTCTATACAAAAGTGATAATTTTGATGGAGAAAAGATTGTGAAGGCCACACCAATGGATGAAACAAATGCTTTTAAAATAACAGAATCTCCAAACCCAGAAATCCAAACCGGACCTATATCATACCGTGACCTCGGAGAACTAACCCTTGACTACCATGTTATTATTAGTGGAACAAAAGAACTTGATTTTTACGCCCGCCGAAAGAAAAAAAACTAAATACAATAAAAACCAATATTACTTTGACAAAAAAAAAGAATTAAATCAGCTTCTTACCACTCTCAGTCTCTGTTATATGAATACAATTAACAGGGCACACCTGAGCAGCATCCATGCAACAGCCAAGTTCATCAATATTAGGTGTCTTAACCTGTGCCTTAGGCATGCCTGTAGCATCATCTTTCATCTCAAAACTATTAGGACAACTAACATTACAAGCACCACAACCAGTGCACTGCTCAACATCAACCTCTATCTTGTACTTAGCCATATTACATTAAGAAAAAACTAGGAAATGGTTTATAAAGTTTACTGTTCAGATGAGATGTTTCTACGCGAATGACTAGAAAAGTGGCTTATCTTTGTAATATCAATATCTGCCCCATTATAGAGAAGATGAATCATGACATATCTATAATTACCATTTGCAAGCAGACGGTTCCTATCTCGTTCTTCCCACCAACGCTCCCACTGTTCCTTTGATCTTCGTTTACGTAAAGCCCTTCGAATTGGCGGGAGGGACCTTATCCTGGGTGTTTGAGATAGCTGTTCCAGTATTTTTTCTTTCCTAGTATCACCAAAAACAGGCTCAGGGTAAGGCGGGTCTTCAGGAGGGCTAATCATTTCATCAATCATTGCACAGATCCTATCTTTATAAGCGTCAAGCCAGAAAACACAACGCTTAGCCTCAGCCTCATTAAACTCCCGAAATCCATGGCGCAGATAATAATTCCTCAACTGTTCTGTTGAATAAGGAAACCTTCTGTCCCTCTCCTCCTGCGATAAATCATCACCAGGCCTCCTAGGCATGATTAAGGCAATTTGTTCAAGAGACCGGGCACGTTCTTTTCTTTGTTCATTAAGTATGGTTCCAATCCTGTTCCCTATGTACTCTGGATTAACTATGAGAAGCCCTGGATTGATAAAATCAGGACTAACATCATGCAAGAACCTTATAGGAGAACTACTAAACATATATCCTGTGAACCTATGATCAAGATATCCCAGGATCTTTCCAGGAAAATCCTTGCTAAGTGCTATCCAAAAAGAGTCTACTTCACGTATCTCAAGCCGAGTATTGATGCCCTTTATTTTAGCATCATATGTGTTTAATAGAGCTGAAGCTTTGATTACTTCTTCTGGATTAATAATATCATACTCCTCTAGTTCTACTGTCATAAAGAAAGGGAATCGGTTTGTATTTTTAATTATTCTGAAAATTACTTCTTTTTTTTCTCAACAGCCTTGTTCATCTCCTTAACCAGCTTATCAATGTCCTTGTCACTCATGCCATGAGCCTTGCAGCCCTGCTCAAGAGTTTCAAAAGCCACCATGCCGCACCCAACACACTGTAAGCCATGCTTGAACATAAGCTCAACTGCTTTAGGATGCTTAGAAGTAATATCACCAATGAGCATGTCCTTGGTTATTCCAGATTTAGATTGTTTTTTAGCCATGAAAATCAAAAGAAATAGAAATAATTTATAAATGTTTCAGTTGTGTCTAAAAGTGTCCAAAACACCTTTCTAAGGTAGCTGGCATTGCAATATCATGTTCATTTGCAGCGTCAATTACTGAAGCATCCCGGATTGAACCATAAGGCTGTAGAACTGCTGTCACACCCACTCTGGCAAGTAAATCAATTGAATCTCTGAATGGGAAAAACGCATCTGATGAACACACAGCAGATTCAAATGGATTATCCTTAAGTTGTTCATAACCTTGTATTCCCATCAACGGGTCATACTTAATCCCTTCTCTATCCATAGCTTTCTGCATCCCTTTGGCAATTGCCTGCTCAACAGCACCTACTCTCTCAACTTGTCCAGCGCCCATTGAAACTAATTCACCAAGTCTCACAAACACAACACCATTGCTCCTAGCTCCTGCAATGTTAAGGTACCAAGCTGTTAGTAAGTCAGTAGCCTCCACATCATTTGGATCTCTTTTAATAATATGTTTATTATCCTCTTTATCAATCACCATTGGGTCTTTTATTAAATCATCAGCACTTTTAATAGATGTCAAGTAAATATCCTGCACTCCAAATCTTCCACCAGGCATTTCTTTTATTGACAACAATCCGTAGGTATCATCACCCTTGAATTTTGGAAGCTTCTCAAGGGTTTTGTACTCAGCTATTCGAAGATTTCTACTCTGTTCTTCAAGGTAACCTATAACACCATCTTCATATCCTGGTGCAGCAACCACATCAACAAAAAAAGGGCTCTTACCTTTTAGCTCATACATTGCTTCAGCAGTTACTTTGTCTAAAGGTCTGTTAAACACAGCTGTGCCTCCAAAATTACTTCTTCTGTCAACATCTCTTGCTTTCCTGAAAACCTCTGCCATGCCTTCACCTGTGAATTCCATAGCAAAGCCAGACACAATATTGTGCTTCATAATAACTGCGGTTGGCCACTGCTGAAAGAATTTGAGATTATCTGCTGCTCTTGCAATATCCATCTCATTAGTCAAAGATAAACCTCCTTTCCCTTTGCCATCGGACCTTGCATACTGTAGGTCTGTAAGCTGCTTAATCTTTTTAGTATTGAACCTGTCAACAATATACACAGCACAATGCTGGTTTGGATTCTCACCATATTTTTTGTCGCTGTCTTTTTTTAAGGTAATTTTTAAATTATCAGGAAAATCACCTTCATTTCTCTTGCGATAAGTTCTTTTCATATCAGTAACATCTGTTCCTCTTGCCATTCTTATTCACCTCGCTCATGCCTGTTTATAATATGATGGCTATAGGCTTTATCCTTGCCGATAGGAAGGTCTTCTTCTCTGTTATAGAAAACTGTTGCAACAGCCACTCTGAAATCAGGGTTTAAGGCTTGGTAAATGTTCTCTGCTAACTCTTCAGGGTCACCGTCTAACTCTACATCCAGAAGCTCTCCTTCAAAAGAAGGAAGAGGATCCACATTAACTCCAGTGTAAGTTGTTAAAAGTTTTCCTTTGCCAGGAATATGAGGAACCCCGAATATCTGGTGTTCAGGATAACCACGCTCTGCTTGCTTAACAATGTGCAGAGCAGCTCCTTCAGGAGTAATAATCCCACTTATCCTGGGAGTAAAGTTAGGTTCATCTGGTTCATATCTAGTCACATCTATTAATCCTACCTCATAAGGCCTTGCAAAAGCCCCAGCTAATGCTTCTAAAGAATGAGGAGGAACATGTTGAAGGGTCATTCCCTCATAAGCCTTATGAATAAGGTCTGTCTGAGCACCATTACTCACAACAAAAGCATGCTCCCCCTTGGGTCCTGCTACTCTTATACAATTATAGATTAGCAATGCTTCATTTCCTTTTTTCAGTGCTTCAGGGTCTGTAGGATTTGTTTTTAATGCAAAACCCTTAATATCCTTGTTCTTCACAATCTCTCTTGCCTGGCTAGAAGGGCTTCTGCCAGTAACAAAATAAACAATAATCTCGTTCAAACCATTTGGGTGCAAGCCAATAACAATACCCCTTCCTGGGTATTCCATTTTTGCAATATTTTCAAGTCCTTTCATTTTGATTACCTCCTAATTTTATTCTAAGAATATCTTTTCAAGTTCACTTGGTTCTAGCTGGCATCTACCTTTTATCTTTATTGTACCATCATCTGAAAACCTTGTTTCTATACATTCCTTATAAGCCATACAATCTCCATTCTTATCATGGCGGTACCCATTGCATACTCTTAATACATCAGGAGATATCTCGTCAATTAACACAATCCTTCTATCCCCAGGTTTTAGTCTTCCTAATTCAAATTTACCATCTATCACATGCAAACCCTTTGATGCAAATTCTTCAGAAACAACACTTGCTATATCTTTAACAATCTTATCAGCATAATTAATCTCTTCTCTTGTCATAACGCCTGCTGCTTCTAAGGCTTCATAAGTAATTAGCACATCCGACTTTCCCTTTGTCCATGCTTCAACAACCTTACAAAGATTTTTTCCAGGTCTTACAAAAGGATATCTCCTCCAAAAGCTTCCTGTTGCATTATTTCTAAAAGTCCATTCAATATTCTGTAATAGATCAGAGCCTTCAAACTCAGGCGCCTGTGGAGGCATACTAATCAGGGTTGCAGGTTCAACAATCATTACATTTTCATCTATAGTATCAATGTAATGTGAAGGAACTCCTCTTTCTTTTAAGAGTTTAAAAAAGTGTGTAGCAAACTTGCATGCTATTGCTCCTTTTCCAGGAATTTCTCCAACAACATCATCATACCCCGGGTCAAAAAACACTTTTCCATGCTCTATGTACCCCGTAGCCTTATCTGTAAAAACAAACTTGTACTTTCCAGTATATGGTCCTTTTCCTATTTCAAAAACATCTTTTGATTTACCACCGTATATTAATCTTTCTTCTGCCATTTTTTTATTTACCTCCGTACTTACATCTAGTCTTGTCACCCCTTTTATTAAGAATTTTAAAAAAGCTTAATTAAATAATCACTCACTATCCACCCTTGGCGCAAGAACAAACATTAATTGCACCTTGTTCTTCTCTAAATACTCAAGCTTTAAAGGATAATCCTTTGCAAACTCTATCTTTACCTTGTCACT
>DAOWFR010000042.1 GCA_030637925.1 Methanobacteriota archaeon | reverse complement strand
TAAACCCTGTAGGTGCTGTTATGAGCCACTATATGCCCACCAATAGCCTCTGTTGGATCTCCAAAGAACATGTCTGGCCTTGCCATGACTTGATTAGTGACATAGATAGCAAGGTTGTGTATATCAGCCATTTTTGAAAGGGCATGCATATGCTTATTAAGCTTTTGCTGCCTCTCAGCAAGAGTGCCTCTACCCACAAACTCTGCTCTGAAATGAGCTGTTAATGAGTCAACAACAATAAGCTTGACTTTTAATCCTTGTTTTAAAAGTTCTTCTGCTTTTTCAACTAGAAGCATCTGATGGTCTGAGTTAAAAGCCCTTGCAACCTTGATGTTTTTTAAAATCTTATCAGGGTCTTTTCCCAGAGCTTGTGCAAAATGCTTAATCCTGTTAGGCCTGAATGTATTCTCTGTGTCAATGTATACTGCTACTGCTTCAGGATCATTCACAATGGTTTGCACAGCAAGCACATGTCCTATCTGAGTCTTACCACTGCCATAAGGGCCAAAGCACTCAGTAATAGCACCAGTCTCCACACCCCCACCTAAGAGGGTGTCAAAGTTCTTGCATCCAGTGCTTATCTTCTGAACGCTTTCTCTTTTCTTCATTAAGTCAATGCCTGACTGAAACCCCATATCTAGGTTATCCCTGGCAGCCTTGATAGCCTTTCTAGCAGTTGACTCTGTGACTCCTGCAGTATTAATTATTTCTCCAGGAGTAGCCACTGCTATGCTCATAAGATTATCAAAGCCTCCTAATTTAAGCTTTTCAGCTGAAGCTGCTCCAATACCTGGTAAATCCTCAATACCTACCTCTTTCTCTTGCTTTTTAGAAGCCATTAGCTTGGGTACTTCTCTTCTTGTTTTAAATTTTTCCACTCTTTTAACAGGTTGTAACTGCTGCATAAATATCACCTCTTATTCAACAGCTGTCTCTGGGGTGTTAAGAGCAACAAACTCATAAGCCTTGTTCAGCACAAGGACTGCTCTGGGCAAATCAGCCACTCTGAGAGAGTTGGTTTTCTGCCACTCACCATTTGCATCCTTGTAATTCCTGTCAAAGCTAATGCTATTATAGCTTATAGCTTCTCCTTGGGTATTCTTGCCTTGGTTCTCCCAGATGCTTGCAGAAATAGCTCCTGCCTTAAACTTCTTTATTGGCGTGTTTTTTTCCATTTCCATCGCCTCCTTTCCTTTCGGTTTTTGTTTCAAGGCTCTCTTAAAATTAGGCATTGCTAAGATGCCAGAGAGCCGGAGGTTCCATCCAAAAAAAGATGGAAAAGGTAAGTATTACATCCTTACCTTGACAAATAGAAAGGCAGGATTTATTTATATATCCTACGCCAACACATGTCCAGTGTGTCCAGTGGGTTTTAATAGAGAAGAGATATAATAATGCAAAGCTCAGATGAGTTAATAACATCATTTTAAGAAAAAGGTTATTGACTGGTTATTATAATTGTTTTGCTTCTCTGGTCATTAGAAGGATTATTATCATCAAACTTGTTAGTTGAATCAGCTGTTGCTATTATCTTCATAGGTCCTTCTCTTGTAACCATGGCTATATTGAAAACAGCAGTTGCTTTTTCATCTGGCTTTAAGATTTGGGTTATAGCATAATTCAGGATTGTGGGACTAATATCTTCGCCACCAGGTATTAGTTCTGCCTCAACATAAAAAGGAGTGTTTATCTCTGTAAAACCTTTATTAGCCACAGTTATTCTTATCTCAAAAGGCTCTCCTATTAATGGGCTTGGAGGATTAACCCTGATATCATCAATACCAATGTCAAGAAATTCATCCTCAGCAACTTCTTCCTCATAATCAGCAACTGCAAAGCCAGTAATAGCATTACCAGTTGTTTCATAATGCATCAATACCTGGCCTGTAATGGCTACAACAGCGACTATGGCTAGAACAACAATAATTTCAAAAACAGGGTTATCAATCTTTTTCTTAGGCATCCTAATATTATCTTTTAGAATTAGTAGTATAAAAAGGTTTCTAAAAATCTAGATTTTTAGGGACAGCAAATAGAATATTTGCTTGTTTCTAAAAAAATAGTGCACTGGACATCCTTGTGTGAAATATATAAATAATCAATTCTTTATTAGCTTTAAGCTCTTAAAAACAAAAAGTTTAAATAATATCTATTATTCAGTAGCAAAAAACACACAGGAGGTGTGATTTTTGATAGATAAAATAACAGAAGTACCAAGAGTTATTTCAGACGATTTCCATGAAAACATGGGTTCTACTCTTTTCTCAGATTATTACCAAGCAATTATACAGGGCTTTGATAATGCATGGGATGCTGATGCCTCGACTATTGAGTTGACGTTCGAGCCAGAAAAAAATCGCCTTATTATAAAAGATGATGGTTCTGGTATGGATATTAAGGGACTAGAGGATTTTAGTAGGTTTGGAGGTAGTATTAAGAAGCTTGAACCATATACCCCAAATGGAAGGTTAAGAATGGGAGATGTTGGTGTTGGAAAGGAATTTTTAAGACATCTTTCCTTTGCTTATAATATGACTACAATTAAATCAGGAAAAAAACATATAATTAATGAAGCCTTTGTAAGAGAAATCATTGCTCATTCTCTGTTAAAGGATAAGGACGTAAAATCCAAGACACCCAGAAAACAACGAGAGTATATTGATGATATAGCTAAACAAGTGATAAAGGGAAAACCACCAGATAATATACCAGAAATAAGAGATTTTTTACTCATCCAGGAGGTAGAAAAGAAGTATGGTTCATTAGAAGAAATATTAAATAAAGGTACTTGGGAAAATATGAAAGTCATTGTAAAGGGAACTAATAAAAAAAAACACAGCACAGAGATTGAGATGTGCCCACTACGCTTTGCTGAAAAAAAAGGTATTTTTGAACTGGACAAGCTCATTAAGGAAATCCAAAAAGCATATGCGCTTCAACTAGGTCCTTTTTTCAGAGTAAAAGTAAACGGCATTGAGATTGAGGCTCCCATACCAAAAGACGCGATTGTGTATGAGATTGACGAGAAACTCAAAAGATGTGGTAAGATTTCAGGACTGATTTATTATCTTCCTAACAAATCAGTTGAAGAACATATGCAAGGCATCCATCTTGTTGTTGGAAGAACCATAGGTAAGGGAGACTTTTTTAAATTAAAGGACATATCTTATACCTTTCCAACGCATATATATGGTTTTGTAAAGGCAGAGGGGTTAAAAGGGAGTCTGAGATTTGATAAGCAGAACATACAATACAACACAGAAGATTTCTTAGAGTTAAAGAAATATATAAAAAATCTTCTTTTTGGGATTAGAAGAGATATCCTAAGAGGTGAAGAAAAAGAAAAAGGATTAAAACTAAGAAATATCTTAAAGGAAGTAACAGGAGGGGTAATACGCAGAGCTGAAAGAAAAGGTATGTTAAAAAAGGTAAAATTGAACTTGTGGACTCATCTAGGTCTGGTCCTGTAGCAAGGTACGATGAAGACAGCAACACTGTTTATATAAACAAGGAGAAACGCGTTGTAGATGATAAAAATCTTTTCTTTAATCTAAGAGCCCTATTCTTTAGTGCATGTAGCTATGCTATTTCAAAATACAAAGCCATAACACAATTCAAGGAGCATGGCATGAGCCGCTTGTTTAGCATACTCGATGAAATCATATTTGAAGAGGAGGATAATTTTATATTAGACAAAAGTAGAACTCTGGCTCAGATTTTTGAAGGGATTGGTGACGCAAGGCTGGAAAGCAGGCCTGATATGTTACAGATTTTCCCTTTAAGATTATATACTGCATTAGAACTCAGAAAAAAAACAAGAAGAGATGTTTTGGTATTCAGGAGACTGGCTGAAGCAGGGCTTCTTCAAGAGCGACCGGGTGAAAGATATATAGGAGCTGAGGCTATAGAGGCTCTGCAAAAAATACAAGGATACAAGTCTCTGGTAGAGATAATAAAGGAAAATTTTATCAAGACATATATAACTACATTTCAGCAGTTAGAGACCAAGTTAAATGAGCGTGTTAAACGGTTAGGAAAAAAGCCGGAGTATATAGAAGACATTGGAAAAACTTATCCTCTTTATGTTGTGAAAAATGGATTTGAAGATATCTTCCTTGCAAAGTTTCTGAAAGAGAAATTACCTAAGAAAAGCATTAGTAAAGATAAAGAAATAGGTCCTGTTCAAAGTTCTAACTATATATTTGAAGCTATTGGAAAAAGAGTGCAACCAAAACAATTAATTAAAATGAGTGAGGACTCTCGATTTCCTTTTTTAAAAATGGATTCAACAAATATCCAAAGAAAAGTTTTTTATAAACGTGCAATAGACCAGTTAATACCACTAATTGAAAAGGATAAAAATATAAGGCAGAAATACCAAATTGTGTAAAGCATTAAAAATGCAAGAAGCAGCTCCAGCCCTTCGGGAAAATGACAGAGAGCCATACCTCTCTTCTGATGAAATAAAAGCAAGTTTTGGAGGGAAGGCATGGGAAAATGTACAAGCAGATGCAAACTTCTTTCCAGACCTCATACAAGATAAAGGCGTTCTGAAATTAGAACTTGGTTATTCACAGAGACTAAGGACCTTTGACCTTGCAAAGTTGTTTCACATTGACAACAGTAATCTTACTGAGCTTGCTAAAAATACCCCTTCTTTTTGTTATGAGTCTAAACATGGAGATTGTTATATCTCATTAAGAGGTTTTGTTGAATACATAAGGGGAAAAAAAAGAGAAATTGAATCCAAAGCACCAACACAATTCGGAGACCTTTATATCAGAAAGAACAATATTATTATGAGCAAGTATGTTGACCCTGCTCAGGTACACCCTATAAAACTATATCGCCGGAGGGATGTTAGGAAATTTTATTATATTCTCTTTCTTGACATGAACAAAACAGCTTTGGAGAATAAAAAAAGGATTTACAATGAAAATTATGAACAATTGATAAAACGATACCTTGAAATTGAGCCAGACAAAAAAGATTTAGAAAGGGCTAAGATAAGTGATGAAATTGGTTTTGTTCTCAGAACACAATGCGCCCACGAAGTGCTTACAAAAGAGCAAGAAGTTGCCTTTGGAAAAAGGATTGAAGATAAGAGAAAAGAAATCTTTAACATCATCATAAATAAATCTTATATTGTTTCACAAATAGTAAAAGACATAGAACAAGCCTTTGAAGAGCTACAGAAAGATTCAGAAGAAGAAGAAGCTTTGGATGAAACTTCAGGAAAAAGATTAGAAGACATCATCTCCTTCCAAGACCTTGAACTATTTAAGCAAAAATTTGAGAAGGTTAAAGACAAAGAACCTCCTGAAATTAAATCTTTTTTAAAAAATTATCTGTTCGGAACAAAGTATATTTCAGAACTCTTTGACTCATTTAAAGCCAAAGAAAGTGAAAGGTTTTTGTATGGTGGGTTATCTGAAAAATGTACTTTTGAATGCAACAACTGTATTTCAGAATGTTTCACAGATGTTATTGTAAAGGATATAGATAACGCTATTCACACAAACCATCTACATGAAATAATAAGTCTTGAGAAAATCAAGGATGTTAAGCCTGATAAAAAAAGAGAATTCATAAAAAAATTCAATCAAAAAAAAGAAGGTGGATATGCTGCAATGATAAATTTTCTTAAAAAATATTCTTTTAAAGAAAAATACTCTAGAAAATTATATGAAAGGCATAAATTAAAATTTCCACAAATTAACACTATAGATCCTAGAACAGAGTTGCTTTTTAATGAGCTTTTTTCTGAGAGAAATCAATTTGCTAGGTTCAATGGAAAGTTGGTTGTAAACCTAGCAAAGAAATATAAAAATAGAGGTTTACTCCTGTCTGACCTTATTCAAGAGGGAGACATAGGGCTTTTAAAAACCATAGATAGGTGGGAATATCAAAGAGGTTATAAGTTTTCAACATATGCTACCTGGTGGGTTAGGCAAGCAATGGGAAGAGCAATAGCAGATAAAGGGAATCTGATTAGAAAGCCTGTGCATGCAATTGAAAAATTAAATAAATATCTGCGAACTGTTCGTGATTTGTTCACTAAAAAAGGAAGAGAACCAACTAGAGAAGAAATTGCAGGAGCAATGAGTATTCCTGAAACAAAAATTGATGCGTATGAAAGATGGGCAGAAGACCCTGTTTCATTATCAATCCCTATTGGAGAAGAAGAAACCGTTGAACTAGGAGATTTTATCAAGGATGAAAGAGCCAATACTGAAGATACTGCTGTAAATTCTTTAATAAGTTATCGGGTTAAAAAGATTGTGGGTGATACTTTTAAAAGGGACCGCGATGGTGAAAGAAAAATTAAAGTTCTTTATATGCGCTTTGGAATTGGAAAATGGAACACACCCCGCACGCTTGAGGAGGTTGGTAAAGAATTTAAAGTCACCCGAGAGAGAATAAGACAAATTGAAGTAAAGGCATTAAGAAAATTAAAGAAACCGTTTGAGGAAGCTGGACTCAACTCACTCAATATCTTCTAACTCCTTGTCTAAATCCAGGTTTTCAAGGTCTTGTTCGCCTTCAACGGGTTTTTCTTTTTTTTCCTCTCGCGTAGCGAGCTCTAAAGTATCTTTTTTAATTTCTTCTTCTTTAATTTCCTCTTTAACTTCCTCAGATTCTTCTTTAACTTCTGGTTTAACTTCTTCCTTTGCTTCTATTCCTTCCTTAACCTCTTCTTTTGTTTCTTCTACTCCCTTTTTAACTTCTTCATCGCTCATTCC
>DAOWFR010000005.1 GCA_030637925.1 Methanobacteriota archaeon | reverse complement strand
TTGGTTAGGAGATAGCTTGTCAAGAAGCCCTTGGTCTCATCATCAAGGTCAGGAAAGTACTTGTTAATAAGGTCTGCTATGGTTTCCTCAAACTGGCTTTCAATAAGCTTGGCTTTCTTTAAATCAGTAATGTCAATCATCTCAAGGTTCACTGCCTTGATAAGTTCCTGCCTAATCCTCTCAAGCATAAACTCTGTTGTTTTAGAGATGCTGGAAATGCTTACCTCGTATAAAGGCACGAATTCTCCTTTTCTCCTAACAATAGTTACTTTTATAGGTATGTTCTTTGCCTTGTATTCATAGGTATCAATAATCTTGCTGGTGCTGGGGGTGCTGGGAGTTTTAGAACTGGTCTTCTTTTTTTCCTTATTTTTCTTAGAATGCTTTTTCTCTACCACTAAAAACCCTCACCTCTTTTTTACTCGGAATCCAGCTATATCTATCTATTAATACCTTATGATAAAGGATATATAAATCTTTTGTTAAAAAGATTTATACTTAAAAAAGAAATTAAACAAGAATTACTGGAATTATTATTTCTTGGTTATTGTATCTGTCAGCTCCCCAAGCCTTTTTATAAAAGAGCTCTTCTTCTTCTCAATCTCTTTAAAGCTTTTCTGGAGCTCCTTGACATAGTCCTTCACATCACTGCTCTTAACTGATAATTTAAAGCTCTGGGCTTTCATTACTAAGCCTTGCAACTCTTCTTCTAGCTCTGCCTTCTGCTTTTCAAGTGCAGTAATCAATTCCTGAGTCTTGGCCTTTCTCTCAAAGAAAGCCTTGAATTCCTCAGCTGCTTGTGTGCTCTCAAGCTTGTACTTGTCTATTTCCTTCTTCTTATCCATGATTTTTTTAAGAATAGAATCCTGAACTGCAAGGACCTTTTCCTCTTTTTCCTTTGCTGTCCTTATTACTGGTTCTAGTTTTTCCTTTATTCTGAACCTAATATCCTTCTCTAACTTATCTTCTTCTTTTAAGTCAGAGTTTATTTTGTCAAGAGAACTCCTTATGATTCTTTTTTGCTCAGCAATCTTGTTCTCTATTGATTTCATTATTTCTTTAAGAGAATCAAGTCTCTTCTTTAGGTTATCTTCTCTATTCTCAAGATAGCTCATTTCCACTCTGGCTTCTTCTATCTTGGCTTTCTCAACCTCGACTTCATCAATAAAGCTCTCGTACTTCTTCTTCTGCTCTGTTATTTGGCGGTGAATATTGTTCAGCATTTCTTGGTAGTCAAGTCTTTGCTGTATTATGTCCTTATCAATATTCTTTTTCAAGTCCTCGTAGTGCCTTAGTTCCTGAAGTTCCACTCTTACCTGGTCTATGTCACTGCCAATAGTATCTCTTAATTTTTTGAACTCGGTTTTTATCTTTTCAAAACCCTCTGATTCTTTTTGCAAGGACTTCAGAGCTGTCTCTACCTTTCTTGTAAAAGCGTCTTTTTTAGAAGCATACACTTTTGCCTTTTTTTCAATCTCTTTTTTGGTAAGCTTTCTCTCGCACAAATAAGTCCTGCTAAGCTTATACTCAACTGTTATTAAGCCCTGGTCCTCTAAGAAATCAGCCCATTCCTGCACAACAGGTATGCTTACTCCAAGCTCATTAGCGGCCTCATTAGTACTAATCTTTTTCTTCCTGTTAATCAGGGTTACAAGCTTGTCTACTCCTGTCTCAATACTCTTCTGAGCAACCATGTTAACCTCTTTTTTATCGTGCTTATTTACTTTATCGTTTATGAGGGTATAAAAAGTTTTCTATATTTATTAAAAAATAATCTTATCACTTATCTTTGTTTTACCAAGCAACCCCACAGGAAGTTCAATAACATACTTTGCCTTTACCTTAGAAGCATAGTAAGCAAAAGGCTTAAAGTTTTTCTTTATATCAACAACACCTTTGTTCTTGTCAAGAAACAAGACATCAATAGGGAAAAACACAAAGAGCATGTGCAGATCTATCTTTCTCTCATTATTAAAGATAAAAACAAGAGCATGGCCTGGCTTTCTGAATCTGAACATAAAACCAAAGGCTTTGCAGAAGATATTCTTGCAGAGCTTGGCCTTTTTTATTATTACAAAGTTCTTAGATTTGTTCTTTATCATTTTTTTAACAAGGAGCATAATTCAATTTATTAATCTCATACTTGTTTGTGTGGTTAGTATCCATCTTAAACCAAGTAGGCATGTTATCAACATTGCAGGCCTTGTTTTCATAACCTGTGATATTACTGAACAAAACATAGTCAACAAGACTCCTAATAGTGCTGTAACTAACTCCTTGTTCTATTAACTCAGGGATATACACCAGGCTCTCAATGCCATAAGGAGAGCTAGAGAAGTTACCTCTCATTCTCATAAGGAAACTAGGTGCAAGAGGGTTTTCAACATAGAAAGAATTATTTATGTGTATCATAAGCTGGGTTGTATCATTATTAGTATTATTAACATAATCTGTTATATTGCTAATCCTTATAGTATTAGGAACTCTTCCAAGTGTAAAAACACTATAAAGAGGGTCTCTTATATCTATTAAAGAGACGCTTGTATTGTAATCCTTATAGAACTCCCATCTAGCAAGCCCTTTCTTATCAGTAAGGTTTACATGGGTTGTTATTATGACATTAACACTCCAAGGAGAGTCATGATAAAGAGTTATATTAGTAACATTCAGATCAATATCAATCCCTATCCTGTCTGCTATTATTCTTAGCTTCCCAAGATAGTCAGAATAAGATGAGTTCTCAAGTATCTTTACTTCTGTGCCATTAACTGTTCCATTATAAAAAGCAACTCTGAATAACTCCTCTGCATTATTAAGATACTGACCTGAGCTAGCAACATAATCCTCAAGAGCTATTAATGCTCTGAACCCTGAGATATATATCACTCTTTTTGAATCAGAGTCAATATCTTTGATAAAGTTATTAATAGTTCTAATTCTGGTCTCAACAACCTTTTGCCTGTTAGTATAGCTATACTCCTTGTAAGCCAGGAACACAAGTATCATCACTATTACAAAAAGAGATGAGATTAATAAATAGAACAAGCCTTTCTTGTTCCAGAGTAGGGATGATTTTTTCATTTTTACTGCCACACCCTTGCCTTCACCAAGGTAGGCCCCCAGAGATAAGGCACAGAGGATACTGTGGTTAGTACTATCTCTATGTCTGCAGCATCAAGGTTAACAAATACTTTGCCATTATCATCAAAGTCAAGGATTGTTAGCAAGTTGTAAACAGCAACATCATAGGCATCAGTAGGGTCATAGGCACCATCAGCAAGGGTGTAATTATTTTCTGTGTAACTACACTTCTTACTACCACTATAATCCCCTGGTATGGGTTTGATACTAAAAGTATCATCTTCAAACTGTAGATTCCACTCACACCCCTCTATGTGCTCAACTACTTCTGAACGTGCAGTAGCTGAGGGGACAAGAGCAGTGTATATTAAGGAGTTATTGGCTGAGCACCCAGTCCTATTAATAGGAGAATCACCTGTTTCTATGGTCAAGGTATGAGTCCCATTTGTTAAGAGCTGAACAGGTACTTGTACTTCATAAGGGTCTCCTAGTCTGGTATAAACAGAACTAAAATAAGACAGGTTATAAACAGTTGTTCCATCAATTATCAGAGTATCTGTCCAGTGATAGTCAGAATAAGAAACAACTTTTGCATCAACTACTCTGATACCACCAGGTATTGTTATGCTGGGAGTGCATGTTCCAAACTGGTCTGTCTGCACAATCACACTTATCTCATTAGGCTCAGGCGGAGTAATTGTTGGATTATAAACAAAGTCAACATATGAGTCATTAAAAAGGGTTGAAGAAGTCAGGTTTTCCGTAACTATTACTAGCTGGGCTGATTGCCCTACTTGAGTTAGTATTTCATGAGAGATGTTATAATAAAATTCCTGTAATACTGAGGCATTACTACTAACCATAACACTTCCATTACCTGCCTCTGCTATGTTATGTAATGTGTAATTAGCCTTTGTGCAGTTCTCAAGAGGCCCAAAGCCAATAGCATAAACAGTGGCATTTAAATCTTCATGAAGCCTTTTTGCAGAGTTTATAGAATTATTGATAGGGCCATCACAATTGCTGATCTCACAAGAGTCTTCATCACCAGTACAAGAGGGATCTAGCCAATAACCACTTGTTCCTGTAGAAGTCTCATTACATTCGCCTCCTGTAGTTAGTCCACAGCAATGAGTTGGCACCCCATCTGTCATCACAATAACAGACTTGGTCCTGTTCTCATTACTATAAGTATTTAAGATATCATAAGCCTGGTTTATTGCACAGCACAAGCAAGTGCCTCCTTTTATTTCCTGCTGGCTCTTTGACTTATACCTATCATATATCTCATTCTCAATGTTCTCTTCTGTTAACAAATTAAGATTAGGGCTAAAAAATGGATTAGCATCTGACGAAAAATCCGCTAGCCAGAGCCTGTTAGTATTATTCTCTCTTGAAGAATTCATTATTATGGCATTAACATCAGAGTCAAGACAGGCAGCTACTCCTAATCTTCTGGACTTGGGGTTTGTTATATCTGTTGGTTTGCAATTAGGAATAGCAAAGCCTGGGTTATCCCAGGAATTCATTCTTAGCTTCATACTTCCAGATAAGTCTGTTATTAGAACAACATCAGCGTTTGAGCCAAAAACATATGTATAAGTCTCATTGTAAGAAGCAAATCTTAATGGGATAGTCCTATTACTTAAGTCATTGTAATTAAGATTTATTGGAAACTGTGTTAGGCTGGTGTCATTAAAAAGGACTTGGGTTTCACCAGTAGTAATGTTCTGGTAAACAATAGTATCTCCTATGGTAAGGTAGGTTTTGGCATTGCTGTCAAAATGCAGGTAAATTGTCATATTGGTAAGCGTACCTGGTATGTAGAATGAGTCATAGAGATTAGCAACGCCTTCAATGCCAGGAAAATAATATTTTTTTTGCCCTACAAAAAGGTTCTGTAACTGTTGTGATGTCTTATAGCTTATTTTTATAAATCCTCCTGCAATATATGACTCGTTCAGCTCTCCGCTAAATATTATTTTAAAATCATTTCTTCCTGATTGTATTGAGTTTTTGCAACTTGTTATGTTCCAGTAATCAGGAGTCATATTAGTGGTGGTGGGTGTGAAATCACCACACTTATCATTATTGATGTACAAGGAAAAAGGGCTAGCTGCATCTACCTCCATCTCTACCATACTTATACTCTCATTGGTTACATCACTAGGTATATCATCTATAAATGTTGAAATATTACCCTCCCCAACAAAGCCTCCAAAATAAGCAAAGCTACTTGTTCTCTTATCCTCAATCTTTCTTAGGTAAGCAGAGGATGTTGAGCCAGTAATAGGAGCTCCTTGCATAATACCTGTTATCATCCTCTCACCAGCCATCAGGTTACTTGCATTTGCCAATGGTTTTTCAAAAAGAACATCACTTTCTATAACCAGGTTCATGCCTGTATTATTAGGAAACATGTTTTCCAGGACATACTCTGAGAGATTGAGTGCAAGCTCTGTCTCATTAGTAGCCCAGTAAGTACCTATTTGTTCAAGCACAGAAAAGTTAAGATTAGTATTAGGGCTTCCTATCAGGTAGGTATTCACAAAAGTACTGTTAATCTCACTCACTCTTAGTTCTGAAAGAGCTGACAGAACATCTGTTGACAAGTACTCTATGCTTTCTCTTGGATGCTCCTTTACAAAGTATTGTGAGATTAAGAGCAAGCCTCCTATTAGTATGATTGAGGCAAGCAAAGCATCAAAAGTGAAATAAAAGCCTTTCTTATTAGTTTTAATGCTTATAATATCTAGTACCATACATAAATCACCATCTTAATTATTTCTGAAGTGCTTCCTGAATCATAAATAACTAATCTGGTAAGCTTTACCAAGTTATCATAATCAATACTTGTAAACTCAGGGTTATGACAATCAATAAGAGGACCAGCCCCTGTTGAATTTATATTAACATCAGGGTTTCCAATAGCACAAAACTCATCAAACTCTATCATATCATTACCAGAGCCCTCAAATATTACAAGGAAGTCATAACGTGTCTGGAGCTTTGGTTTTAATAAGGAATAACTCATATTCATAGCCCTCTCGACCTTTAATGAGTTCAGCCTGTTAGATGTGAGCAGACCAGGCCTTATAACACTCTCATTAGTCCAGTCAGAAGGATAACCATCTGATAGGAGAATCTCACTAATTTTAGAAGCATCAGTTTTCAACTCTTCAAAAGCAGTGTTTGTAGAAAAGCTGTTAACAATAATCTTTACAGAGAGAAGAGCTGCTAAGATGAATAATAGGAGGCTTATGGTATAATCAGAAACCCATACCTGGGATTTCTTGTTTCTTCTTCTCTTTCTCATATTCTATCATCTATTAGCTTATTATCTTTAGCTTATCACAATAGTGTTAGCATCTGTTTTGCTTATAGTATTAGAACCTTTGTTAAGGTTACCATTAACCTGAGGGATTTGGAATAATAATTCTGCTTGTCTATAAGTTATTACCAAGTCATTATCAGTCTGGCTTATAGAATAATCAGCACTACCAACTTTAGCAGGGATAATGATTGTGCGTTCATAACCAGGCTCTACTTCTGATGCAAGGATTAGTTCGCTCTGCAAAGAATAGCCTAGGTCTCTTAATCTGTTAATATTCTTCTCTTCTGAATAATTATATGATAAATAATAAAGAACCCCTGCAAGCACAAGAATAACTATCATAGCTAGTCCTACTATGAATATAAACTCTACAGCAACCTGTGCTTTTTTTCTTATAATAATACTCACCCACCCTTATACTCTTAAATTATTTATTATTAATATCTTAATCACTAATACTTACATAAGTGTTGTGTGACTCAACAGATACATAATGAATACCCTTATAGGTCTGAATACTTCCTGATAGGTTGGCAGCACTCCACTTCACCAACTCATAATCACCACTAGGGGAATCAATTATGAAGATTATTTTATTACCACTAATGCTTATGCTCTGCACTCCCTCTGGCATAAAAACAGTTACTGTCTTCTTACTAGGACTGCCCAGATAGTAGACTTCGTCTGAAGCATCTCTTATCTTATTTGCAACCTTGTCAATCTGGCTTGTAGTTATATCTGTATTAAGGGTTTCTGACTGCTGATAAAAGACTATTATTAATGGAATAGTCATTAGAAAGGCAAGCCCTATGATAATCAAGAACTCCATACTGACCTGTGCCTTGCTCTTACCTCTTTTTTTCATGTTGTCTTTTAAATTATTAGAAGAAGAGGTATATAAAGTTAATTAATATTTGAATTTTGAAGTAAACACCAGCCAAAACCAAAATCTTTAAATATAATTTGTTATATCAACTGATACAACATGACAGAGATACACCCAAAGAATGTCCTCAGATTCCCCCGCCTAAACACTATCTTAATGGTAGAAGAATTCATAAAAAAACACAATGGAGAGTTCAGGAAGAGTAAACTCTGGGAATCCTTGCCTAAGAAGATGATGTACCAGACCTTTTGCGTTATAATTAATTATTTATTAGAATCTCATAAAATAAAAATTAATAGAGAAAGAAAGATTGAGTGGAAAGAAAAAAAAGAGCCAGAAAAAGAGTACAAACATTTCCTTATCCCTTATGAGCTCACCCAATATAGCTCGTATCCTTATGCGTGAGTTTTCCAAGCTTTTCCTGCTCTAACAACTCTTGCTGCATTGCTTTTGGCTTTAGCTCACTCTCAAAGCCCTTGATATCCTTTTCTACTTTTTTCATATTAATTCCTAGCTTATACTTCTTCTCAAGCATCCTCATAATCTCTTTTGCTCCTCTTAAGCCAATGTGCATTGGATGACCATAAGTCTCTGCTAGTAAAGAAGCTGCTCTTATATCCTTCTCCTTGCTTAAACCTAAGAGTAAGCCTGATATTCCCATGATTGGGCCTACAACTCCATAGAGCTTGCTACTTGCTCCTAGCTTTACAAACTCTTGTATGAACTTCTTATCATTTCCTGTGCAATAAACCTTTGGTTTCTTAGGAGGCTCTGGAAGGCCTATACCACCAAGAGTCACGATTTCCTTGCACTTATGCTTAGCAGCTACTTCAATAACTGCTTGTGCAAAAGAGTAAGAGTCGTGTTCTTTCATAGGCTGAACATCACCCACAAGAAAAAGGAAGTCCTGCTTGCCTTTCCTCTTATGAAAAAGCTCTATACTTGGCAATTCTACCAGGTTATCTTCTTTTACAAACACTGAGTTAGGAAGACAATAAGAGAAAAAAGAAATGATTTTGTTTGCTTTTAACTGTTCAACAATAAGGTCTGCTGCTATCTTGCCCACATTACCAATCCCAGGCATGCCCTCTATTAGGATTGATTTGTTAAGCTTCACTTTTTTTATTGTTTTTATTTTCCATTCAGACATTTTTCTTGTGCTCCTCCTTCCACTTCCTCCTGTACTTAGCATACTTATCCTCAGGGCTGTACTTAGGAGGCTTTGGTCTTACTCTCTTGCTACCACAACCACATTTCTCTGTTAAACCATAACTATTACACTTAGGGCACTTGAGGATGTGCATCATTTTTCCTGTCTTTCAAAGCTTATCTCGCCTTTCTTCTCCTCTATAAAACCAGTCATGTTCTCTTGTACTTGTTTAAGAATACTTTCTGCTTTTTTATAATCCTTTGCTGTGATTAGCATCCTATAAGCCCCTCCTCCCAGGTAGTTGATTTGTAAGTGTGACTCAACCTTTTTTGCTTTTTCAAAGGCTTTCTTAACCACTTCTAAGCCATTCTCATCATAAGTCTTAACCATGACTTTTTCTATTATCTCTACTTTTTTAGGCTTAATCTTATCTCTTATTAATTCCTCTAATTTTTTAGCAAACTCTTTATTTATTCCAAGTTCTTCTAGAGAAACATTATTCTCAACCACGTCTTCAAAAGCAAGGTATAGCCAAAGATAATTATTCATTACTACAGGTGCTATTTCCTTGTATAACTCTTGTGCTGGCTTCTTCATCCTCTCAGCAAGGATTGATACTATCTTCTCTGCTTTCTGCTCCTGCTTAATAGCCTCTGTCTTGCTTCTCCTCTGAGAATCATTAACCCTTCTAAGAGAAAGGTCTATATGGCCTCTGTCAGGGTCTATTCTTATAACCTTACACACAACCTTTTTGCCTTCTGTTACATAATCCCTTATATTCCTAATCCTTCCAGGGCTTACCTCTGAGATATGGATTAATCCCTGTTTATCATACTCGTCAAGATTAATAGTTACTGCGTGATACTGTATTTTGGTAACTGTGCAAAACACTAATTCTCCTTCTTCTGGAAAGCCTTCTCTTCTAAGAAACATTTACTCTAATACCTCTAATACTCTTGCCTTTACCCTAGTCTTGCCTCCTGTTGGCTCTGCAAGGATCTTGCCGCATACTAAGCATTTAATCTTTGAAGCTGACTTGCCAAAAACAATCTGCTCATTCTTGCACTTAGGGCATCTGAGCTTGATAAACTTGCTTTTAGGTTCTTTTAAAGGTTCCATATTAATACCTCCTTATAAGTATGATTTAGACGAAAGAGTGGTTAATTCTTTATAAAATTATTGAATGATAAGATAAAAAAGTTATAAGTCAGAATCACACAAACTCCAGTCTCTTAGCTCTAAACCCTTTGCTCTGAGTATGGGTTTTGTTACACTCTTTACAAGTATATCTTAAATCTGTCTTCTTGCTTAATTTCTTGCCTGTCATCTTGGGTTTTGGAGGCTTTGAATACCTGCCATGACCACCAGCCCCTCTTCTTAATCCTCTCTGCTTAACTCTTTTTTTTGAACCTTTTGAAATAGGATGAGCAGCATTTCTTCCTTTCTTCTTCGCAAGAGTTACTTTATGCTCTGTATGCTTCTTGCAATAAGGACAGTGTCTCCTCATAATCTTTCTTATTTTCATTTTATCGTCTGGAGAAGGTTAAGGTTTAAAAAATTTGCTATTCAGCAAGTTCAGCACTCCCCTTCTTTACAAGAATATCAGCTATTTGTTGGTCAAACTCTACTATATCCTCTTCTTCAAATGGTCCTAGGGTTTCTCCTTGAATGCCAACAAATTCTGGTAAAGAACTGGTTATCTTAACCTTCTTTTTTTCTGCGCCTGTGGCCTCTAGAATTTCTTTTTCTTCTTTAGCTTCTGGTTCAGGTTCTTTCAGCTTTGCTGAAAGTTCAGAATCTTTTTTTGATTCTGTTTCTTCTTTTTTAATTTCTTCTTTAACTTCCTCTTCTGCTTCTTCTCCTTTAACTTCTGGTTCTTCTTCAGTTTGAGACGAAGTCTCTAACTCGCGAGAAACGTCTTTGCGTTTCTGTGCGCCAGAAACTTCATTTCTGAGCGTCTCAGAAATCTCTGATTTCTGCGATTTAACCTTTTCTTCCTCTTCTTTTTCCTTAACTTCTTCTTTTATTAACCCTGCGGACGGCTCTTCTTCTTTATTATTTAATTCTTTAAGATGCAAGATATTATTAAGAACATCTTCCTTGTACTTACTAAGTAATCTAACCTGCTCTTCAAAGAACTCTTTTTCCGACGGTAAAAGGCTTGAAGTGTCAATAACATCAGAGCCTGTTCTTGCCCTGGTAATAGCCATATTAATAATTTTCTTCTCTCTTCTCTCGTATAACTCTTTTATAATCCTTCTAATGTTCTGGAACTGTATCTTTAGCTTCTCTCTCTCTGCTGATACAAATAATTCATCACCCTTCCTGCTAAGAGCCTCTTTTTTCTCCTTAAGATAAGCCAGTACCTGCTCATAGAAGTCCTTGTCAAGGGTCTGAAGCTCTTCACGATTCTTCTCTCTTCTTAGAAGGTCAAAGAGAGTTTCATAAGTAATCCTGATATCAACCATTATCAAGAGAAAAAATACTGGGTTTATATAGTTTGCTGTGACAAAACCAATACTATTTTTAAATAAAAGCACATTCTACCACTTTCATGGCACTTTTAAAATTCAAGGATTTAGAATTTGTCGACGAGAAAGACCAAGTAAAGGTTTTCTTTCTTAGAATATACTACTTCTACCTCTCAAAAGATGACTTAGCTAAGATTGGTAAGTTCAGGATAAGATCTCACAGTATTGAATTTGATTGTTCTGACAAAAAAGCAAACAATAAGTTTAATCAGCTACTTAAAAAAGGATTTAGAGAACTTATTTGCAGTGTTAACAAGCAAAGAACTGTTTATGTCCATAGGAATTCAGGCATTCCATTAATAGGAACAGGGGTTTTTGGTCTTGTAGACAGGAACACCAACTGCATAGAAGTAAAACCTTTGACTGCCTGCAACCTTGACTGTGTTTTTTGCAGTGTTGATGCTGGTCTTAGCACAAGAAGAGTTACTGGTTATGTTGTTGAAAAGGATTATCTTGTAGAAGAATTTAATAGGTTAATAAAAAACAAAAAGCATGGTGTTGAGGCTCATATTGGCCCACAAGGAGAGCTCTTGCTCTATGCTCCTTTGGTTGAGCTAATAAAAGATTTAAAAAAGAATTCTAAGGTAAAAATAATCTCTATTGATACTAATGGCACATTGCTAACCGAAAAACTAGTTGATGGACTAGTAGAAGCTGGTGTATCAAGGCTTAATATCTCACTCAATGCTCTGGACGAGAAAAAGTGCAAATTCCTAGCAGGCACCAACTATAATCTAAAACATATGTTGAACATGATTGAGTATGCTAGTAAAAAGACTAATGTGTTAATTGCTCCTATT
>DAOWFR010000038.1 GCA_030637925.1 Methanobacteriota archaeon | reverse complement strand
TCTGAAATACTCAGCTCCTTTTTTAATAGATTCCTCAGGGTCAAAAGGATCTTCTAAACCATATTGTTTAGCAGCATCCTCGCAAAACTGCATTATACCTTTACAACCAGTATCAGAAACAGCTTCTGCTTTACCTTCACTCTCCTGCATAATAACTGCTTTTATCAGTGCTTCAGAAATCTTGTTTTTATCAGCAACTGTTTTTATAATTTCATCATACTGCATTATCCTATTATAAGTATTTTCAGGAATTACTCCAGTACTAGGTGTTATTTCTATTTCTCCAAAAACACAGTCCTTATCAGAGGGCTTATTATATGGGAATCTGTAAACAGTTAAGTATTGTAACCAGGAATCAGGTAAAGTTCTCTTGTCAATACCATAACTATCACTTGAAGAATCAATTATATATCCATCACCAGTATAAATAGCAATATGAGTTGCATCACTATTTGGTTTATTGTGCTTGAATAACAAGTCTCCTGGCTTTGCTTCCTTCTTAATAATCTTATCTGTGCAAGGCTTTGAAAAACCACATATCTGGGTGTATCTATTATCCTCAGCTAATTTCTCATATTCTTTTGCTCCAAGTCTAACATCAAAGTTTGGGATGTCTGCATGCTTATAAGCCCACCATATAAAGCCTGAGCAATCAAAACCAGGAACAGTAAGTTTTGTATCATAAGGCTCTGGTTGGGAAGGGTAATGTATATATGCACCATGAAAAAAAGAGTCTTCTCCATGCTTTTCCTGATCCTTTCTTGTATCCTTAACAGGGTAAGGTGTGACTCCCCCCCAGACATAAGGCAAGTTTATTATACCATCAGGACCATATATATTATAATAATACTCAGCAACACTAACAACACACTTCTCATCACAACACTTAGTAATCTGTTCTTTGTCTGGCAAAACATCAGATTTAAGAAGTTTTTCCTCAATAATCTCTTTTTCATAAATAATTGGGATTGGAATACTATCATTGGTTAAGCCTATAATAATTGTGTGTTTAGTTTGGTCATCAGTACTAACATTATAATCATAGCTTATTCTGCTCAGTTTGTTCTTTGGTTGTTCAGCTTGTCCTTGCTGGGAGAAAAAGTTTTGTTTCAAGTTCTTATCAAAATACTGTTCATAAGCTTGTTTTGCATCAGGCCAGCATTTTTTACTCTTAGCATTCCAGAGATTATAAACAAACTTGTCACAAGGATACTCTTCTGCTACTCTCATAGAATCATCTCCTGTGTCATAATAAAAACCCCCCTGCTCTCCAAGCTCAAAAAGGCTTTGCCAAGCAGCAAGCCTTGCAGAAACATCCACAAAGCTGAGCTCTTGCTCTCCTTTACCAACAACTCTTATAACAGCTGCTTGCTTACCACCAATATAATCCTTAATATCAGGAGCAGTGAATAAGAAAAAGAGTATAAGAGCAACTATGAATGCTAGAGTGGGAAATCGTAACAAGCCTGTCAGGGATTTTTTATTCTTTACTAACTTCATTTTAAGGTTCTACTTTACAAGGAAAATATATGATTTTAACTAAACGCCTGAACTTGACATTAACCATGCCCATTCACTACCTCCAAAACCAAAAATTACTTCTATGCTTTTTGTATGAGAAGGTAGGAAAACATTTATAGTAAACTTAGCATACCCTTCTGTATCTTGAGGATCATATATTAGATCAGTATCTTTAATTTTAATATAAACAGTTTCATCTGCAAACAATATTGCTGTATTGGTTTTCCAATCCTCTCTGTATTCATCAGGATTCTCTGCTGCCAAAACTATTAAATCAGCCATTGTTAAAGTCTTATCATCAACCTCAATGGGTTGTTTAAGATAAAGAGCAATATTATTCTCAGCAATTGCATGACCTATGAAAGTTTTTCCTTCACGTATTATTTCACCTTCATTCATCTTTGTAAGAGCAGTCATTACTACTATTCCTAGAAACAAGACTAATAGAGCCATAGCTGTATCAAACAGTGCTTCTACAACTGCTTTTTTATTTTTCATTAGCCTTCTCATGATATTCCAAACAATAACTCTCCTTTGTTTATGGTTCCATCACTATACATTATCCACACAGGATATGATTTTATACTCATAGAAGCACCAAAACCCACAAGAATCCTATTATATGACTCTTTTTTATCCAAGTCTCTGAGCTGAATATTAAATGACCTAATGCTTGTATCAACATAACAAGCATCCAGGTTTTCCTGATTATACTTTGAGAAATCAATAACACCAGGATAATAACGCTTGGTAATATTATCCTGATAAGCAAGACAAGTGTTAACTGCTCTGTAAGCATAAATATGTGTTGGTATATCTTTATGATGTACACGAAAAGCCTTCATGTACTGACTTGTTATGAGCAACAAGACAAAAGCCATTGCCAAGAAGATAAAGCCAGCCATTAAAAAGTATCCTGGAGCAAATCCATGATGTACTTTTGCCTTCTTGTTCCTAATCATTAAGCTTTTCTCCCCCTTGCTCAGGAATATTGCTAATTGTAAAATTATCACCACTTTTAATAAAGAAGAGAGTAGAGAGCTTTAAGTCTCTTCCCTGTACTTTAATATCTGCTCTTGGAACAAAGTAATAACTATAAGGAGAAGTCTCATTAGGTTCTGGTTGAGAATGAAAAATCGATACGGATAAGTTATCAAGTCTGATATACCATTTAATAAATTCTTCTGGATAAACAATCTGAACATCCTGCGGTGTGCTTAGAATAGCATCTATGAACATAGCAGAGTCCTTAGCAAGAAAAGCAGACTCTGCTCCTTCCTGAGAAGTAGCTTTGTAAACTATCATGACAAGGATAAAAGCCACTAGTATTCCAGCAAGAATAGTGCCTATTCGTAGTAAAGTCAACTCAGCTCTCTTATTCATAAGAAATATTACTCTGAACACGAGTATTTATGTTTTTTGGAAAAAAGAACAAGAATTAAGATGAAGGCTCATATTCCTTGACAAGGAATTCAAGCTTAGGCTTTAACCCCTCAAGATCAGAGCTCATTCCTATGAATGAATACTCCTTGTTATTAGCATCTAGTCTGACTTTTTTAACAGTAGCATCATAATCATATTCTAAAGATAATTCCTTTACAAAAAAAGGTTCTTCTCCGTCCTCTTCAGAAAATACTACTAAATCAATATCATTATTAAAAAAGAAATCATACTCTCCTTGCTTTATACTCAGAATCTTGTTATCTGTCCTAAAGACCAACTTATCTCTAGCATGTTGCTCAATATCAGCACTAAGAGAAATACAATCCTCCGAAGACTCTAGACAAGCATTAACATGGTTATTCCACTTAATATAAAGCTCATCAGTCATACTAAGGCAGGGAAACAGATAACACATAGCAATATCATTAGATCCATAACGTTGAAAATACACTGCACTAGTTTCTAATAATGTTAATGAGTCAATGTTATTATCAGATGTTAATTCCCATAAACCTGCTCTGGATTTGTCCAACCTTTCTAACTCAATATCCCTTGAAGAACCTTCTTTAAAATCAGATGCAGCTTTCCCTCCAATCATAAATGATGAATAACCTGAAAATAAAATAGCACCATCATAAACAAATTCTCCATTTGGGTATTTAAATCCATTAGAAGAAACTTTAATAGGGTCATCTGGTGATTCCCCATCATAAAGATTATAAGAGTAAAGCTTCCTATAAAACTTGTCAATATTAGAGAAAACCTTTAGTCGCTTCGGATTCTTACACGAAATAATCATCATGTTTGTAAGTGTTTTACCCATAAACTCACTTGAGATATAATCAAAATTATCAGAGACAAATCTTCTTAAATTAATAGGAAGATACGCTTTAAAATCCTTGCATAAAACCATGCACGCATCATCACCACAAGAACTTGGTTTTTTAAAAAACGTTATTCCAAAGCGGATAGTCCCACCTAACTCGTTTCTCCTTTTTAGAAAAGTATTTAGAATCTTT
>DAOWFR010000045.1 GCA_030637925.1 Methanobacteriota archaeon | reverse complement strand
CTATTGTCTTGCCCTTGATTTTTAATTCCATTATTCTTCCATAATGCACTCCATTAATATCATTTACTTTCTCATCAATTTTTACTCTGTCACCATCACAGTTGCCAAAAATAAACTTCATGTTAAGGCCTTCAAAGTATTTGATAGTAGCAGGAGCAATTATATCACCAGCATGTATAACAAACTCTGGCTTGTGCTTCTTAAATAATTCTACTGCTTTCTTAATATTAGGTACATTATCATGTGTATCTGATATTATCCCAATCATTTTGATTACCTCCTACATGGACCCTGCGGGACTTTCGTTAGGTTTTTTTAATCCCTACTTCGAACCCGCGGCCTCACCCTAGCCAAGGGCGCACTCTACCAGGCTGAGCTAAGGGCCCAATAAAAGTTTGTTATCTCATTCCAATTTATATATATTACCATTAATTATATAAACTTCAATTCTTAAACTGTTTATCATGAACCTTGAGCAAGCCATTGAGAAGTATGCATTAGAGAATGCTGTTAAGTATAATGGTAAAGCTAACCCTAATGCTGTTATTGGGAGTGTTATCCAAGTCTTACCTGATGCAAAGAAGGATATGAAACTATTATCAAAGCTGGTTAATGATAAGGTTAAGCAGATAAACAAGTTATCAGTTGAGAAACAGAGAGAAATAATAAAGAAAAAGTATCCTGACTTATTAGAGGAGAAGAAAAAAGAGGAAAAGGATATCTTTGCTTTTCTAGGTATTAAAAAAGGAGACAAGATTATAACTGCTTTTCCTCCTGGTCCTGAGAAGTATCCTCATATTGGGCATGCAAAAGCATTAATTCTAAACTACTTGCTAGCAAAGAGGTATAAGGGAAAATTCTTTTTAAGATTTGAAGATACTAATCCAACCCTTGTAAAAAAAGAGTTCTATGACATAATGCTTGACAATTTCAAATGGTTAGGAGTAACATGGAATAAGTTACAGTATGCTTCTGATAATATGAAGCTCTTCTATAAGATGGCTGAGAAAGCTGTAAAATCAGGAAAGGCTTATATGTGTAATTGTAGTGTTGATACCACAAGGCAGAACAGGGCTAAAGGAATAGCATGCAAGTGCAGGAACAAAACACCTAAACAGAATCTTAAGGAGTGGAAACACTTTCATAAAGCAAAAGCAGGCAGTGCTGTTCTTAGGTTAAAGATTGACTTAAAGCATGATAACAGCACTATGCGTGACCCAACTGTTTTTAGGATTATTGATGCTCCTCATGCAAGGCATGGAAAAAAATATCGTATTTGGCCTAACTATGATTTTCAGAATGCTATAATGGATGGTCATTATAATATTACTCACAGGCTTAGGAGCAAGGAGTTTGAGATGCGCTCAGAACTCCAGAAATATATCCAGAAATTACTTGGCTTAACCATTAGTTATACTTATGAGTTTGCAAGGTTTAATCTTAGAGGAGTGCCTAGCAGTGGCAGGGTTATCAGGGAGATGATTAAAAGAAAAGAACTGATTGGCTGGGATGACCCTTTCTTATCAACCATTGTTGCTCTTAGGAGAAGAGGGTTTACACCACAGGCTATTAAGAACTTTGTGATAAGCACTGGCATTACAAAGTCAGAGGCCACAATGACCTGGGATGACCTTATTGTTCATAACAGGAGAGTACTTGATGAAAAAGCTGACAGGTACTTTTTTGTTGCAGAGCCAGTAAAAATTATTATAAGAGATGCTCCTGAGCAGGACATAGAACTGCATTTACACCCAGAGCACAGGCGTGGAGGAAGAAAGTTCAGGGTAAGAGAAGAGTTTTATATTGCTAAGGATGATTATGATGTGTTAAGAGGTGGAGAGCTCTACAGGTTCATGGACTGCCTTAACTTTGTGAAAAAGCAAAAAGAGTTTGTTTATGACAGCTCAGAGTACAAGAAGTTCAAGCAAAAAGGAGTCAAGATAATGCATTACTTGCCTGTTCAGAAAGACTTAATTAATGTAGAGGTATTAATGCCTGACAAGATGATTGTTAAAGGCTTTGGAGAGCCATTAATGAAAAAACTAAAAACAGGAGATATTATCCAGGCAGAAAGGTTTGGATTTATAAGATTAGACAAAAAAGAAAAAGATAAATTGTTCTTTTGGTATACGCATCAGTGAGTTTAGTTCATTTCTTTATCCAGCAATAAGGATCGCAAGCAAAAGTTTTGTTCATAAAATACGAACTTGCTTTGCATCCTCCTCTACATTTTTCTGCATAAGCGCAGTCAGAATCATAATAGTCTTTACTGAATTCTATCATTTTTTTACTGTTCCATATCTTTTCAATAATCTCAGTGGTTATGTTTCCGCAAATAATATTATTCATATATGAGCAGGGTGTTATGTTTCCGTCTGGTTTTAAGCTTAAAAATGACTTTCCTCCAAAGCATTGCATATCATTATAATCTAAAGGAATCTTTATAAGATCAAATTCCCTGGCAACTATTATTTCAGGAGAAATATCCTGTTCATTTTTATAGTTCAATAAGAGGAACACCGCATTCTTGTATTCTTTTTTTGATAATAATAGTTTGTCATGCCTGTCTTTGGGGATATATTTCATTATCTTCCATCTGTACACACCATTTTCCTTGCAGAACTCTAATATTTGCTCAAGATTTTTATGATTAGCTTTTGTAAGGGTTGTTGCAATATTTATTTTAATATTATTTTTCCTTAACTCCTTTACTGATTCTTCCACTATTTTGAAAAGACCTTTATAATTTCTTATATTATCGTGTTTTTCTCCTATGTTATCCAGGCTTATCTGAAGTTTCCTAATATTTTTATCTATGATTTTTTCTATGTTTTTCAATATTAATACTCCGTTGCTTGAAAAATTGACTTCAAAACCTAGAAATGATGCATAATCATATATATCAAAGAAGTCTTTTCTGAGTAATGGCTCTCCTCCACCTATCTTTAATTTTGCTACTTTAAAATCCCGCAGGTCTTTTAGTGCTTTAAACACTTGTTTGGTTATCATCTCTTCTCTAGAAGACCTTATATTATTCTGATTATAACAATGAGTGCATCTTAAATTACATTTATGTGTTATTTCAAAAGCTACTTCTATAAGTTTTCTTAACATAGTTCCCCCTTAAAAAAATATAAAAAATAAATCTTAAGGCATGTAATTGCTTTCTTGCTTTGAATAATTCACTGCAGGGTTTTTAAAGCCCAATTCTTTAATACGTTTCTCTAAACTTCTTTCAGGCAATTCTACAAAGTAGGCATAGTGCCCACTAAGGAATTTGTCTGCTCTGACTTCCATTTTTTTCCACCTCCTAATAGACATGTTTTATCGCTCTCCCAGAGCTCATTATATAGCGAATAGGCAATTCCTCTGCAACCAGCTCTGCAATGATCTAATCTGCTGCATTTACTGCATTGCCCTTTAACCCTTGATTTAAGCTCTCTTAGTTTATGCAACACCATGTTATTAAGCCAGATATCCTTAATATCATCTTTCAAGGCATTACCTATCTTGAACTCATGATTGCTTAGTGCTACGCAAGGATACATATCTCCATTTGGAGAAACTGACAACAAAGTATGACCAACAGGACAACCTGCTATTGGTACTTTTACAAGTTCTTCATCCTTTAGTGCGTATTGCAAATTACTTACAGAACCACAATCAAGAGTAATGCAAGGATTAATATTTTCACGATTGCATAATTGATCAATTAACTTGCTATATTCTATATAATCTGGAAGCAGTTCCTTAAATTTTTTTAATGGCAAGTCTCCTTGCTTTATTTTTATCAAGGTTAAGAAAGGAACTAGTTGTTTACCAAGCCATTTTACAAATCCAGGAATATATTTTATATTATTCTTAGAGACAACACAATCAATTCCAACAGCCACATTATGTCTTTTTAAGAGTCTAATTGTTTTTAAGACTCTTTCAAATGAGCCTTTTGTTCTTAACCTATCGTTTATCCCTGGAATATAGCAGTCTAATGAAACCTGGCACTGACGCATCCCTGATTTTTTTAAATCTATAATTAACTGTTCGCTTACATTCCAGCAGTTTGTTGTGAGATTAAATGTACATTTTAATGAATCAACATATT
>DAOWFR010000020.1 GCA_030637925.1 Methanobacteriota archaeon | reverse complement strand
TTAATTGCAGGCATCATAGTAACCCTTATTATGATCTCAGGCGCAGAATTGTTTGGGTTGTTTGTAAAGGTTGGATGAAAATCATGATATCCATTTTATTTAGAATATTTATACTTTCATTTTTACTGAATCTGTTATGGGAAGTCAGTCATAGTGTATTGTATAAGACTTGCTTAAAATTATCCTTAAAAAAATATGTTCCATTAATGATAAAAACATCTTTTAAAGATGGTTTGTTAATCATTGTTATTTACTTAATCACTATCTTTATGTTTAACAATATCAATATAATCAATAATTACCTCCAGTTATCTATTTTTGTGGTTTTTAGTTTAATCTTATGCTATATAAATGAAATAGTATCAATTAAATATAAGAGATGGGAATATGCAGATAATATGCCGAAATTATTAGGTGTTGGAATAACTCCTCTAATCCAGATAGCAATTACTGGGATACTAACTTTTCTTTTTGTTTTCTTAATATAGCGCAAAACTTTATAAACCATTTCTGCTTTCCCTCTGGGCCTATGCTATCAGAACAATTCAAGAACAAATTAATGGAATCTGATTTTGAGGATATAATTAGCCAGGACAGGGTTAAGACTCAGTTAAAGTCAGCTCTGCTCATGGAACGGCATGTTATTCTTGTTGGTCAGCCTGGGATTGGCAAGACAACTCTTGCTAAGAATGTTGCTAAGATGATGCCTGAGAAGAGGGTGTGTGATTGTAGTTTTAATTGTAGTGTTGATAATCCTTGTTGTCCTGAGTGTCTTGAGAAAAAGAAGAAAGGCAGGAAAATAAAGACAAAGGTGTTGAAAGGCAAGGACTTGTTTGTTAGAGTTCAGGGAAGCCCTGACTTAACAGCAGAAGACCTTATAGGAGACATTGACCCTGTAAAAGCCTTGAAGTTTGGGCCTTTAAGTGTTGAAGCTTTTACTCCTGGAAAAATCTTTAAGGCTAACCAGGGAATTCTTTTCTTTGATGAAATTAATAGATGTAGTGAAAAGCTTCAGAATTCACTGTTGCAGGTATTAGAAGAGAAAAAGCTTACTATTGGCAGTTATTCTTTTGATTTTGATGTGAGATTTATATTCATTGGCACTATGAATCCTGATGATAAGAGCACAGAGCCTTTGAGTGATGTTTTTCTTGACAGGTTTGACTTAATCTATATGGAATACCCTGAAACAACAGAGCTAGAATTAGAGATTGTTAGAAAGTCTGGTAAAGAGATTGTTGAGTTCCAAAATCAACTCTTATTTAATGTAATTCAGTTCATACGTGATCTTAGAGCTGACACTGATGTTGAGAAAAAGCCTAGTGTAAGGGCAAGTATTGGCTTGTATGAAAGAGCTCAGAGCAATGCATATATTAACTCCAGGAAAAAGGTTTGTTTAAAAGATGTTCAGGAAGTTATTGTTTCTGTGCTTAGCCACAGGATAAGTCTTAAGCCTAGTGTTAAGTTCTTGAAATCACCAGAAAATTATGTTAAGGAGGAGTTTGAGAAGTTTTCTAAAGAAATGGGTGGTGGCCGGTAGCATTGAGCCAGTAGAATATAAACGTGGCAAGGAAAAGGTTTCTAGGCTTGAAAAAGCAGAAGAGTTGAGTGGAAAGCTTGCAAGGCAGAGCAAGGAAGATAAATTAATGCACAGTGTTCTTGAGAATGACAAGGAAATAATTGAAGAAGGAAAACTATTAACAGAGAGTATTAATCAGAACCTTTCTAGCTTTGTACCTGACCTTATCTTTAGGAATCTTGTTAATGATTACAAGCTTGCAAAACAGCTCTATGGAGAGCTTATTATCAGGAAACTCACAGGTTATGAGCCTGGGTTTGTAGAGAAGAATATTAAGATACCTGAGTTCAAGGAAGAGATAAAAAAGAATATTGAGGAGAATGTTAAGCAACTTAAAAATAAAGACTTGCTTAATAAAGAAGGAGAAGTTACAGATCATGGCTTAAAACTAAGTTCTCTTATTCTATATACAGAAGAGCTTGATAAACTAAGAATAAAGGGTCTGGGTGAGAAAAAAGAAAAGAAAAAGGATATCTATGGTGATAAAAAGGATTATGTTCCTTATAAAAAGACAAGGTACAGGGATATTGCTATTAAGCAGAGCATAAAAACAGCTATCAGAAGGCAGCACTCTAAACTGTTAAAAGAGGATTTAAGGATTTTTGAAAGACAGAAAAAAGGAGGTATCAGCATAATATATGCTCTTGATGCTAGTGGTAGTATGAAAGGAGAAAAGATTGGTGTTGGCAAAAGAGCAGGTGTTGCGCTTGCTTACAAGGCAATTAATGAAAGGAATAAAGTTGGTTTAATAGTTTTTGGAGAAGATGTTAAGAAAACAGTGCCTCCAACTCTTGACTTTGATGAGATTCTTAGGAGTATTACAAGCATAAGGGCAAAAGCAGAGACAGATATTGCAAAAACAATCCAGAAGGCAATAGAGCTTTTTGGGATTAGCAAGGAGACCAAGCACTTAATATTATTAACAGATGTTCTGCCTACCAAGGGAAAGAAGCCTGAGGAACCAACCACTAGCGCAGGGAGCACAGCAAGAAGCCAAG
>DAOWFR010000088.1 GCA_030637925.1 Methanobacteriota archaeon | reverse complement strand
GCCT
The DNA here is from genome assembly GCA_030637925.1 of Methanobacteriota archaeon. Classification (GTDB taxonomy): domain Archaea; phylum Nanobdellota; class Nanobdellia; order Woesearchaeales; family SM23-78; genus SM23-78. The sequence continues at coordinate 11,409 of DAOWFR010000088.1, read as the reverse complement.
GGATTCTTTTTTTAGTATATCTAACCCAACCAACTCTTTAGCGTACCTTTTTATTTCTTTATGAAGCCATCTTTTTTTAATTTCTTTTTCTCTTTTAACCGAGTGATCAATGCAACCAATGTCAAGAACAGTCTTATTCTTAATCTTAGGCAGAATTATTTCCTCTCTACTTTTAACCAAAGACGCCATTTTGATATTTTAAGGATGGGGGTGTGTTTCTTTTATCCCTTGTTATGTGGGGAGCCTGCAAGGCGACCGACCGAAGGGACAGTTATTTTCAAGTATCCTATATCTTCTTTATATAATAAACTTTTATCAATTTTTACGACAACTTTTTTTACTTTTTGTTTTCCACCGATATTCAATTCTGGTCTGTGTATATCAGTAGGGAAAAAAATTGCGTACATTCCTTCTTGAAGGATAATATGATTTTCATTTTTAACCGTTTTGAATGAAATTCTATCTTTGTTTAGATCATAGTTGTCAAGAATCTCATTATCATTATTATCATAACCAATACCAATACATTCTTTTCCTGAAATGATGTATTGAACATCTATCTGAATTTTATGTTGTTCTGCTTTTTTTTCTTCAGGTTTTTTTGTATAATATTCGTTGATTATTAGGTAAATTTTGTTCTTAAGAATTTCATACTTACCATTTTCTAAATCTTTAAAATTTATTCTTTTAAGAAGATCCAAAACCTCTCTTATAACAGAAGGAAGGATTTCAATTTCTAAATTATTTGATAGCAAGTTTCCGATTATCATATAAGTTTAAGGGTTAGGATGTAATTGGTTTTATAAAATTTATGATAATAATTTAACTTTTTATTGAAGTAGCATAACTCCTTTACTTATCTTGCTGTTTTTTCTGCTACAAAAGTAGCGAATGTCTCTCCGTAAGGTCTGTGCATAATGTTTTCGTGTTTTCTGGCTGTTATGTCATATGCTTCTTGTAACAGTTTAGTTCTTTCAGGCACAGGAATATTTCTTAATTCTTCACTTTGATTAAAATACCTCATGTTCCCTCCTGTAACCACCATTCTTTGCCATTCCTGCGGCTCTTCTCTGAATATTGAAACCAAGCAATTGTTTGTATCTGAAAACTGGTTTATGCTTTCAATACCTTTTGTTTGTGGAAGAGATGTTAGATCTTTCCTTATTTTTTCTAATTCAAAACCTTCCTTTGTTAGAAGATAAGTCAAGTTTCTTTCATTGAACAAATGATGATAATCATCAATTTTAGTAGGGTCAATATTAATTTGTGTAGACACCTTTTTTCTCAATGTATTCACAAGATTGTCTAAGAATCTAGAATGGAATTCTTGTTGTAGAAAATGTATTGAATTAATTGTCATGTTATGAAAAACAGATCCTGAATTAGTAATTGTTTCATCTCCAAAATCAAATTGGAGCCCGCTTTCATTGAACACTAACTTACCTGTGTTTCTTAACAAGCTATAAAATCCTCTGAGCGAACTAACCACGTGCTCTGCCTTTGTCTCTTCTTTTACCTCATCATTTGCTAACCAGTGAAATGAAGACATGCAATATATTTTATGTGCTGAATCTGCTTGGATTATACCTTTATTTATGTAGTCTGATATTTCTTGTGATGGAATATTATGAAATACTGTTTTGTCTTTGAAAGGAAGCATTCTTTCTCTGTTTTCCTCGAGATGTATTAAATATTCCTGGCTTAGGTTAAATCTTGACTTTGAAGCAGTTTTATCAGAAGTGCTTTTATCAAAAAGATTGATGTGATTGAACTTGTGTTTTGCAACTTCTATTGCTTCTCCTGGGTCAATACAAATTATTTTTTCAAGATTAGGATTTGAATCTGCCATCAGGACTGTTGATATCCCGGTTCCAGAACCAATATCTGCTATGGTTTCCTTTTCTTTTATTGATGCCAGCCAGAGAGCGAACTTACAAGATTCTGCATACAGATTCTTTTTTAAACTAAACTTTTGGTCGTATTCCTCTAATCCCCATGTAAGATTAAACTTATCCCATGTTTTTGCCATGTTTACATGATTTTCTTTTAGATTTAAAAACTTTTCGGTTTTTAACTACTTTATAATAGCAAATAATCTTTTTGATAACTTCATACAGCATACGTACAGTACTTTATATGGATGTGTAAGCCTTTTTCATAAACTTTATAAACAAAATAGAACTCAGTACCGTACATAAGCTATTTCGGGGTGGATAATATGCCAAAAAAAGGATATGAGTCAATAACCATACCAAATGAGTTGAATAAAAGAATTTCGAGTTTTGTAGATGAGAGCATAGGTATAGTACCCAATAAGACACAAGCTATAACTCAAGCATGGCAGATGTATGAAAAAATTTTTTTAGAACAAAAAAATCCAAAGCCTGTAAAAATAGGAGATAAATTAGTAGGGCATGAACATCCGATTTTTGTTACAGCTGAAATTGGAATAAATCATAATGGAGACATGGATATTTGCAAAAAAATGATTGACATGGCTGTGGAAAATGGTTGTGATGCTGTTAAATTCCAAAAGAGAACTGTTAGTAAGGTTTACTCAAAAGAAGAACTGGCAAAACCAAGAGAAAGCCCTTTTGGAAATACCAACGGTGATTTAAAAAGAGGCCTTGAATTTGGAGAAAAGGAATATAAAGAAATTGATAAGTATTGCAAGGAGAAAGGAATAATGTGGTTTGCATCTGCTTGGGATGTTGATAGTGTTGATTTCCTAGAAAAGTTTGATATGCCTTGCCATAAAATAGCATCAGCTATGTTAACCCACAAGAAACTTTTAATGAAACTGAAAGCCACTGGAAAGCCAATTATTTTATCTACAGGCATGAGCACCCTTGAACAGGTAAAGAAGGCTGTAAATATTCTTGGAGAAGAAAACTTAATTATAATGCATTGCACCTCAACCTATCCTACTGCAGAGCATGAACATGACCTAAATGTTATAAAAGAATTTAGAAAACATTTTAACTGTCTAATTGGTTATAGTGGTCATGAGCCAGGTGTATGGCCTACGATACTGAGTGCTACCCTAGGTGCTTGTATCCTAGAAAGACACATAACTCTTGACAGAGCAATGTATGGAAGTGACCAAGCAGCTAGTTTAGAGAAGAAAGGAATAGCTATTATATGTGAGATTGCTAAATTGACCCCCAAATACTTAGGTGATAACAAGAAAAAGGTCTATGAATCTGAAAAGCCTATCATAAAAAAACTGAGAAAAGTTGATGATATATAACTTTAATAACCTGCTTTTCAGATAATTCATACTGGTGGTAAAATGATTATTGGAATAATACCTGCAAGAAGTGGCTCTAAGGGGGTTTCTAAAAAGAACATCAAGCTTTTAGGAGGTTATCCCTTAATAGCATATACAATTGCAGCAGCAAAACAAGCCAAGGAGATTGATAGGGTAATAGTGTCTACTGATTCAAAGGAAATTGCAGAAATAGCAAAAACTTATGGGGCTGAAGTCCCTTTTCTCAGGCCAAAAGAGTTTGCAACTGACAATTCTCCTGATATGGATTTTATTCTACATGCATTAGACTGGCTTAAGGAAAATGAGAATATTGAGCCTGAATTGCTTGTTCATCTTAGGCCTACCACTCCTTTAAGAGACCCTGAATTGATTGACTCAGCAATACAGAGTATAAAGAAGAATAATAAGGCAACTTCTCTTAGATCTGCCCATGAAATGCCTGAATCTCCGCACAAGGTTTTTGAGATTAAGAATGGGTTTTGGGTCGGGCTGTTTCCAAATGATCCTAGACCAGAATATTATAACCTGCCTAGGCAGACTTTCCCACTAGCTTACCATCCAAATGGTTATGTTGATATAATAAAGCCAGATTTTGTAAGAAAAAATAATAGCCTGCACGGCCCAAGGATGCTTGCATTCATAACCCCTGTCTCAATCGAGGTTGATCAACCAGAGGATTTTGAGTATTTGGGATATATAATTAATAAAAAGGGCCATAAGCTTTATGATTATTTGAAATCAAATTTTCCAGAAAAGAAAATTACTCCTATGAGATAGACGAGGCATAAAGATGAGGCATAATATACCCATTGATAAAAAAGAAAAGAAATGTATTGAAAAACAAGACATGAGTAAGATATATTCTAAATATGAACCAGATACAATGAAGGATACTTTTCCTCTTAAATGGGCAAGAGCAAAAGATTGGTTTGTTTGGGATGATAAAGGAAATAAATATATTGATTTTACTTCAGGGATTTTTGTTACAAACATAGGACATTCCAATGAGCATGTAAAAAAAAGAATAAAAGAACAGTTAGATAATGAATTATGGTTTGCTTTTGCATTTCCAACAGATATAAGAAGGAAATTTATAGATAAAATAATTGAAATTACTCCAGATTACTTAGAAAAATGTGCCGTATTTTGTGAAGGTTCAATAGCTGTTGAAAGTGCAATAAAATTAGCCAGAGAATATACTGGAAAAAACAAAATTATATCTTTTATAGGATGTTATCACGGTTCAACTACTGAAATTAATAAACTAAATGGGCCAAAAGGATTACTGCCTTTTCCCTTAGATAATGAAAGAAGTTTTTATAAAGATATTAAAGAAGTAATGCAAAAAGAAAATTGTACTGCTACTGATATTGCAGCAATTATTTTTGAAGGTTATCAAGGATGGGCGGCTTATTTTTATCCGAAAAAGTATATCTTAGAATTAGAAAAATGGTGTAAAGAAAATAAAGTATTAATGATTTGTGACGAAATCCAGTCTGGATTTAAGAGAACTGGGAAGTTATTTTGCCACCAACATTATAATATTAAACCAGATTTAGTAATCTGTGGAAAAGGAATTAGTTCTAGCTTGCCTTTATCTGCAGTTATCGGAAGAGGAGATGTTATGAGTGCTTTAGACGGAAAATCTTTAATAAGCGGGACCCATTCGGGGAATACTTTGTGTATGGCCGCGGGTTTGGCTAATTTAGAAGAATTAGAAAAACTAGATGAAAATGAAATACTCAGAAAAGGAGAAGTAATGATGAATTATTTACGTAAATTAAAAGAAGAATTTCCTAATGAAATTACTCTTGTAACTGGAAAAGGTTTGCTATCCGCAATTCATTTTAAAGATTATGATTATTGTGATGATGTAACTATGAAATGTATAGGCAACGGATTAATGATAGTAAGAACACGTAAAGGGACAATAAAAATCGGCCCTCCTTTAAACATTTCTAAAAAAGATTTGCTTAATGGTCTCGAAATAATAAGAAAGAATATTATAGAAGTAAATGAAAAGAATAAAGCGTAATTATTTATCCCAAACCCTTATGAAAACCATTTAGATTATTTAATTAATAAAATAATAAAAAAATCTATTTTATAGATTATGATGAAAACTATTAGACATATTGGAATTGTTGTAAGTGACCTAGATAAGGCGCTTTGTTTTTATAAGGATATGCTAGGATTAAAAGTAGTTAAGGATACAAATGAACCATCAGATTTTATTGATACCATCTTATCTCTTAAAAATACTTCTCTTAGAACAGTAAAGATGGAAGCACATGATGGTAATTTAATAGAGCTTCTTTATTTCAAGTCACATCCAGAGAAGCCTAAGAAAAGGGGTATTACTGAAATAGGATGTTCACATGTAGCTTTTACAGTTGAAAATATTGATGAACTTTATAATAAATTAACAAAAAAAGGAGTGGTTTTTAATTCTAGTCCCAAAATATCTCCAGACGGCTATGCCAAAGTAGCATTTTGCAGAGATCCTGACGGAACTTTTATAGAACTTGTTGAGGTTTTGAAGGAGGAAAAATGAAATGTCCGTTGTGTAATAAAAACACTTCATTTGTTATTGCGAATAGATTGCGAATGGGGGAGAAGAGAAATGTATACTACTGCAAAGAATGCGAGCTGGGTGTTCTGGATGATAAGCGTTCAGAGGCGGAGTTAAAAAAATTCTATGAAAAAACTTATAGAAAAAAATTCAAACCCAAACTTGATAAGGTTTCAACTCCTGAAGAGCTTTTCAATATATATTCAAATTTTCAAGAGGATAGAATTAAACTTATAAAAAAGTTCCTTACAAAAAAAATGAGGCTGTTAGACATTGGCTGTTCAGCGGGGATGTTTTTGTTCCATATTAAGAAATACGTTAAAGAAGTTGTGGGTATTGATTACGATTCAAAGTCAGCACATTTTGCTTCTGAAAAGTGTTCATGTAAGGTTTTTGATGTTGATATTGAAGATGCTGATTTAGACGATAAAATGTTTGATGTAATTTGTTTGTTTCAAGTATTAGAACATGTTAAAGACCCTTATCATTTCATTAAAAGGATTATGAAATATTTAAGGCCTAGTGGGATTATATATATAGAAGTTCCTAATCTTTATGATGCTCTTCTTCATGCGTACGATCTGCCTAACCACCAGAACTTTTATTTTCATGTAGCTCATTTATGGTATTTTACTGAAAAAAGCCTTAATACTTTAATGAGCAAAGCAGGCTTTAACGGCCAGATCTTTTTTACTCAAGATTATAATGTATTAAATCATATGCATTGGATTAGTGTTGATGCTCCTCAGGGTGATTATTTGCCAGGTCTTTCACTACCTAAATTTTGTTTGCGAAAAAATCTTGAGTCATATAAAAAGAAAGAGTTGAACGCTTTTATACAAAGGATGAATGTTGAGTACAAAGAAATGCTGGCAAGGCTTAAAATTACGTCTAATATTTCTTTTATTGGAAGAAAAAAAAACATGGGAGATTAAAAAAATGGAAAAATACAATCTTAATGGATTAAGTACTGTAAATGTTGAGCTTACCAGCAGGTGTAACAAGAATTGCTGGTGTTGCGGAAGAAGAAGGATTGAACGTGACTATCCAGAGCTTACATTAAAGTATGGAGACATGGATTTTGAATTAGTAAAAAAGATAGCAAAGCAATTACCGCCAAACATTATGGTTCAGTTGCACAACAATGGCGAAGGCACACTATACCCGAAATTTGGTGAGGCTGTGAAGCTATTTCATAGACAGATAACAAATATTGTAACAAATGGTAAACTCCTGGTTGAAAAAGCAGATGAAATAATAGATAACCTGGATACAATAACTATTTCTATTCTTGAGAATGACCCTGAGGCAGATGAGCAATACAAGACAATAAAAGAGTTCCTCAGGCTCAAAGGCGACCGAAAACCCCAGGTGGTATTTAGGTTAAACGGAGATGTAGATTCATCAAGGTATGAAAAATTTGGTTGTACTATTACTAGAAGAATTCTCCATGCACCTCTAGGCAGTTTCAATTATAAAAAAAGAGATCCAACAATCCCAGAGGTAGGCATATGTTTAGATTTTTTAAATCATATGGCTATTAATTCTCATGGCAAGGTTTCGATTTGTGTAAGATTTGATCCAAAAGGCCTGGGGGTTATAGGTGATGCAAATAAACAATCTTTAGAGGAGATCTGGAATAGTGAAAAAAGAATGAAATGGTTGGAATACCACAAGCAAGGCAGAAGAGACAAAGTTCCTTTATGCTCATACTGCCATTTTTGGGGCGTTCCAACAGGTTATGATTACAGAAGTAAAACCAAAAAAAAAGTAGATGAAAAGCAAATATTTGGTAAAAAATGATAAAACCAATTATAGATGAAAGTATTAAAGTTAAAGAAAGTGTTTATGAGCTAACTGATGATATTCAGAAAACAGCAGATTCAATAATTAATTGTTATGAAAATAAGGGTAAAATATTAATTTGTGGTAATGGAGGTTCTGCAGCAGATGCTCAGCACATGGCAGGAGAATTAGTTGGAAGATTTAAATTAGAAAGAAAACCTTTGGCTTGTATTGCTTTGACGACTAATACCTCAATTATAACTGCTTGGAGCAATGATTATGATTTTGATTCTGTGTTTGAAAGGCAAGTAGAAGCTCTTGGAAATAAAGATGATATACTTATTGGAATAAGCACCAGTGGTAATTCTAAAAATATTATTAGCGCTATGAAAAAAGCCAAGGAAATGAATGTGAAAACAGTTTCTCTTTTAGGAAATAAAGGCGGAGAAATAAAAAAACTGGCTGATGTCAGTGTTATTGTAAAATCAAACAATACACCCAGGATACAGGAAGCACACATAATGATTATTCACATCTTATGTGAATTAGTTGAGAAAAGGTTTTTTAGCTAATTCTAATAATTTCGTTCACTGCTCTTTCACTTGCTCTGTCATCGTCAGAGTATAGATATTCTTTTATGAATCTTCTTCTTAAATTGTTGTTCATTTGCTTATTCTTGAATAAACAATTTCTTATTTCATTGTTTGATTCATAAGAATTCATACATAGTTTAATTAAGCCTTCTTTGACATAAGGTTGTGCTGTGTCTAAATTTCCAAATAAACTAACCAAGACAGTCTTTTTATTTAATAATATACACTCGTAAACAAGGGTTGAAGCATAGGTTATTACTATGTCAGAAGCGTGTATTAATTTGCTGATGTTTTCATTACTTACAGCCACTCCTTTAATATGAAACTTTTTAATCATTGCTTCTATCCTTTTTTTGTTTAAGGCGGGATCGTTTGGATGCATCTTTACGACTACTCCTAATTTTTTAGCAGCGCTTAAACTCTTAAATATTGAGCTTAAATATTTGTTTTCAAGAGGTGAATCTGCAGTTATAATTATTACTAGCTTCTCATCTTTCTTAATACCATATTTTCTTCTTATTTTTTGTTTATCCTCCTCATTTAATGTGCTAAGAGAATCATACTTTGGGGCGCCAATAACTTTGAGATTACTTGTAGGAAAATAATTCCTTTTTTGGTACCATTCTTTTGTGTATTCACCCCACAAGAATTTCTTGTCAGGAATCGGCCTCCACAAAGGACTTTGCTTATTAAGTATTCCCTTTATGGGAACTTGGGTTAGATAGGGATTATTTTCATAAACCAATTCCCCTTCAAAGGCGAAGGAGAATATTTTTTTGAGATTTGCTTCTGTTACCAATGCTCTTCCATAATAATTTTTCTCATGGTCTATTAAAATAGTACATGGTTTTTCTTTTTCAATAACAGATTTATTTATAGCGTAAACATTAGCCAGATAGTGTGAGTAAGTAAGAAATATTTTTTTAATTCTTGGCCTTATTAAATCATAGAATTTTATTCCTTTATAATTAAAGCTTTCTCTAAAATCTTTTCTTTTATCCAACACCTCAAATTTTTCTCTTAGAAAACTAATCATTTTCTTTGCATTTCTAATAGTGTTCCTGTCATAATATGTTCCTATGAACTGGGCATCATATTTTTGTGGAAAGTACCTCTTCCTAACCTGCTTAAGGCTATTTAAGGAATCGATTCTGTCGTATTCAACCATTTTATAATTCATTCCTTTCTTATTTAATTCTTTAACAATTGAACCCCAATAATAATCAGAGATATTTTCTTTATTGCTTAGCCTGTCGCTTGTTAGAATCAGGATATCCTTTGATTTTGTCTTCTTACAGAAAACCTTTCCAATTATTCTTCTAAGAAGAATCCTGCCTTTAATATAATTTCTAATAATTAAGCTGTTGTTTGTGATTTTGCTTGAAAGGCTTCTTTTTTGTTCTTTAAGATTCAAATTAGTTATTTTTATTTTTTCATCTTTGCAAACTTTAATAACGATTCTGTTAAAACAGGTTTTGTTATTTTCAATAATTATTTGTTTAGGTTTTTTTTCTTTTATTATATCCTTAACACAATCAATGTAAAGAAGGATTCTAGCGATAGGAGGGTTGTAATCAAGAAGAGGGGTGTCACAATGGAGGAAATATTCTACAGGATACCACAAGCTCTTCCCTTGGAAAATTAGATGCTCTGCAAAACTCTTATTTTCAATGTTTTTTGTAAAAGCCCATTTCTGGATCTTATCTAATCTATAATTACGTGTATCTTGTTTGGCTTTATCTAAAATCTTATTTAGGTAGAATTTAACATTGTTTTTCTCTTTGACCTCCACTCCAAAATCATCTAAATAAATAATATCTTTATCTACCAAACCCTCTACTTTGGATTTGTTTCTTTTATGTAAAAAAGATAATCTCTTCATTATGTAATTTTTATTCTTTACACATTTAAAAGGGTTATGAAATACTAATCCAGATATCGCATCTATTAAAAGATTTTGTGAAACCGTCATTTCAGATGGTTAATCAAAATACCTGTATATAAATCTTATAATAAATGTTCTAAAATCTCTTTGAGCTGTTTTGATGTAAGCTGTCTTGGATTATTCTTAACCCTTTCAGGGTTAAAGCCGTTCTTTATTATAATATCTAAATCACTTTTTTGCAAGCCAAGTTCGTTTAGGGCTGTTTTTAATCCTATATCCTGCATTAAAAAAGTTAGTTTCTCCTTGGCTTCACTTGATGTTTTTGCTCCTATCATTTCAACAATTTCTTTTATAGTATTTTTAACATATTTAACTCCGCGTTTATCCAACAAATCTTTTTCACTCACATCAGCATTGTATTCTATCATGGAAGGCAGGGTTAATCCTACAGCGTGTCCATGAGGAATATTAAAGAAAGAAGTTATAGGATAAGATATTGCATGACTCGCTGTTGTCTTGGATATATTTATGGCTTTTCCTGCTAGATGAGCTGCAAGTGCCATTGCGTCCCTTGCTTCTCTTGATTTTTCAGAAGGATTATTAACACTATTAACTGCTTTTTTCAAGTTGTCCATGATAAGAGGAATTGCTTTTGCAGCACATTCCTTGGATTCCTCTGTTGAGTTAATGCACCAGTAAGACTCAATGGCTTGGCCAAGTGCATCTATACCTGTAGAAGCAGTTATGTCTGGAGGAAGATTATCTGTGAAAACAGGATCAACAATGCAGTAGTCTGGTAGAATGAATTCATGAGCAAGAGAGTACTTTGTCTTATCAATATATATAACTGCAAAGTGTGTTGCTTCGCTTCCAGAGCCAGCTGTTGTAGGAATAGCAACAAAGGGCTTTCCTTTATTAGTTATTTTTTCTTTTTTAGTAACATAATCTAGAGGGTTTGCTTTGTTAGACCCAAGAACATTTACTGACTTTGCAACATCAATTACACTGCCTCCGCCAACAGCAATAACAAAGTCACACTGGTTTTCCCTGAATAATGAGATGCCTTTTTCTATATCCTTTAATTTTGGATTTGTACTAAAATCATAAAACCTAACATGTTTGTAGGAGTCAAGCATTGGCTCAATAGTCTTTTTTGCTCCACAAGTCTCATAAGAATTTCTACCTGTTACTAAAAATATTGATGAAGGAGCATGTTCTTCTAGAATATTTTTTAGATTATGTATACTCCCTCTACCTAAATATTCTTGTTGATTCATTTTTGTTTTCCTTCCAAGAACCCCAT
>DAOWFR010000016.1 GCA_030637925.1 Methanobacteriota archaeon | reverse complement strand
TGAGAAAATTTCAATTGCATTCTTTATTGTTGATTTTGATTTCAAAAATAGATCATCAAGAATTCTTATTGACGAGGTTTCAGGAAATTTAGTGGTAATTTCTTTTAATTCTTCAATGATTGAAGAAGAAGATCTTTCCCGAACAGTAAACTCACTATTTTGTGACCTGGCAGCAGCGCAGAATGAACAATTATATATACATCCGCGACTTGTTACGATATTGGCTTCAATGTTTCCATGTATATTAATTATAGGTTCATTTAGGAATAAACTCCTATTTAAATGAGTTTTGGTTTATATAGAAAGTTTTTTATATTTTAACTATTTGAGTTAATAAATAAAGGGGGTGTTATGAATGGCATGTAGAATAGGTATTTCAACCGATTTTTGCTTGGCTATTAAGTTAGTGTCACCTTTTCTGTTACAAGAATATATAAATATGTTAATTTAATCAGTAGTTCAGAAAGGGAATATTTTTTTCTGGTCTTATCTCCTTTTTAACTGTTTTTCAAGTTTTGCAATTTTTTTCTTTAGCTTTATCATATCCAATTCTCTTCCTACTGCAAGCTTAGTGAATCTTTCAAGGTCTTGTATTTCCTCTTTCAAGACCCTTCTTTCCGTTGGTTCAGATAAATACCACTTTTTATCCTTTTTATATAAAATCAGATTATGAGATTGTATAACATCGATAAGGTCTACAATCGAAAGTTTCTCTATAGGGTAAGAGCACATTAGCAAAACAGGTGCTTTGCGGTATTTTTTAGTAACCTCTTTTGCACAAATAAGGACTTCTTTAAGCAACTTATCCTTAATCCATGACATGTCTCCTGCAGCTCTTATTCCATCAATGTCCTTGAAGCCTATATGGTTAAGTTTTTTATCAATAAGTTTGTATACCTTTTCCTTACTGAAAACATTGTTTTTGAAATAAAAATTTTTGTAATACACAAATTCAACCTTTTTTTCTTTTATGTAATCTTTTAGGTTTACAAGTTCTGTCAATTTTTTTTTGAGTTTTTGCTTAAGCCTAAGATTGGGGTAGATAATAATACATAACTCGTTATTTTTGAGACCTGTTGCAAAGAAAGGAGGAAAAATCCTCAAAATATCTGCTTCATTCTCGTAAAGCATGACTATATGAGCTCCATTCTCAACACTTTTTTTAATAAATCCTAGTGGAATGTGTTTCCTTTCAGACATAACTTATAGTAACCTCTTATTTTATTTATATTTTCCTATTTTAAGGTTCTATAAACCCCCTGAAAAGAAATCCTGATTAGGTGATGTTTACTTAACAGTTCAGTTTTTCGTAAACTTTAAATACTAGTAATCCCATAAACATCCTTAATCTAAATCAATAGGGGGTGGCTCTTAATGGCCAAGAAGAGAAAGAAAGCAAAAAAGAAAAAGAAGAGATGATTCTTTAATAATTTATTTTTTTATTTTATTTTTTATAGCAAAAAACATTTAAACTATTCTTTTAATCTTAATTCTTATGTTCACTTTTGCTGAAATCCTGGATATTATAATCATGACCTTAGTAATAGGCTTTATCTTCAAGGACATCTTTCGCCACAAACCCAAAGTAGAGGTTATAACACCTGATTATTATCTCAAGCAAAGAAGAGGCTTTAACTGGAATGACTTCTGGTTTGCAGCAGCCATAGTTGCTCCAAGCATCATTTTACATGAATTTGGGCATAAGTTTGTTGCTCTGGCCAATGGCATGATGGCAAGCTTTCACGCAGCTTATACCTGGCTTGGAATAGGAGTAATCCTTAAGCTCATAAGTGCAGGTTTTATCTTCTTTGTACCAGCATATGTTGCTATCAGTGGAACAGGCACGCCTCTACAGTTTGCTGGCATAGCCTTTGCAGGCCCAGCAGTTAATCTTGTGCTCTGGCTGGGTGGATTAATAGTCCTGAAAAAGGTTAAGTTAAAGGAAGAGGCTTATCGCTTTGTATTCCTGCTCAGCAGGATTAATATGTTCTTGTTCATCTTTAACATGCTCCCAATACCAGGCTTTGATGGGTTTAAGGTATATACAAGCTTGTTTAGTGCTATTTTCTAAGAATCTTTTTAAGCTAATACTAATTACCTCTTTCTTATGGACTACAAAAAACTCTGCGAGGACATGGTTGAGTACCAGATTCTTAATAGAGGAATCCTTAATAAGAAGCTTCTCGCTGTGATGAAAACTATTCCAAGGCACTTGTTTGTCTCTGAGAGTATGAAGGCATCTGCTTATGATGATAATCCCTTGCCTATTGGTTATGGCCAGACTATTAGCCAGCCTTACATGGTGGCTTTGATGACTGATATTCTAGAGATAAAAGACAGTGACAAAGTATTAGAAGTAGGTGCTGGCAGTGGTTACCAGGCAGCCATCCTTTCAAGGCTTGCAAAAAAAGTGGTTACTGTTGAGCGTGTTAAAGAACTCGTTGATAGAACAAAGAAGTTATTAAAGAAATATAAGTATAATAATGTTAAGGTAATTCATGATGATGGTACCAAGGGCTATGATAAAGAAGCACCTTATAATGCTATTATTATAACAGCAGCAACCCCTACTATTCCTAAGAAGCTATTAGAACAACTTGCTGAGAATGGAAAACTTGTTGCACCTGTTGGCCCAAGATACCACCAAGAACTAATCCGGGTTAAAAAGGTTAAGGGCAAACTAGAAGAAGAATACTTTGGTGGATGTATATTTGTTCCTTTGATACCTGATGAGTAAATAGTGTTTAAATTCTTTTTTTAGAAAATTTTATAAATCTCTTTAAATACCATTTGTTTATACTAATATTATGTTTAGAATTACTATAATTCATAAAAAAGAGGCAATACTTTATGATTAGAGTCGCTATTAATGGTTTTGGAAGAATAGGAAGAATGGTCTTTAGAGCTGGTCATTCTCATCCAGGGATTGAGTGGGTGGCTTTTAATGATTTAACAGATACCAAGACCCTTGCTAATCTGCTAAGATATGATTCTGTGCATAAAAAATTCCAAGGAGAGGTTAGTTACACTGATAATGCCTTGATTGTTAATGGAACTGAGATAAAGGTGTTTGCAGAAAGAGAACCTGAGAAACTTCCTTGGAAGGACTTAGACATTGATATAGTGGTTGAGAGCACAGGCTTCTTCAGAACAAGAGAACTAGCTAGCAAGCACTTAAAAGCAGGTGCTAAAAAGGTGTTGATAAGTGCTCCTGCAAAAGGAGAAGAAGAAGTAAAAACAATTGTTCCAGGAGTTAATGAGCATACTTATGATAAAGATAAAGATGAGATTATAAGTAATGCTAGCTGTACAACCAATTGCTTTGCACCAGTAGTCAAGGTATTGAATGATAATTATGGTATTAAGCATGGCTTTATGGTAACAGTGCATGCTTATACTGCTGACCAGAAACTGGTTGATGGTCCTCACAAGGATTTGAGAAGAGCAAGAGCAGCTGGTATTAATCTTGTTCCTACTTCTAGCGGAGCAGCTATTGCTGTTGGCAAGGTAATACCAGAGCTTGAAGGAAAACTGCATAGCGAAGCCATAAGAGCTCCTATTGCTAATGGCTCTGTAATCTACTTTGTGTGTGAGATTAATAAGAAGACTAGTGCTGAAGAAGTTAATGCTTTATTCAAAAGTGTGAGTGGTCATCACCTAAAAGGAATCTTAGAATATAGTGAAGAGCCGCTTGTGTCAACTGATATCATAGGGAATCCTCGCTCATGCATCTTTGACTCCTCACTAACAGAAGTTGATAATAATATGTTAAAAATAGTTGCTTGGTATGATAATGAGTGGGGTTATTCCTGCAGAATGATTGATGTACTAGAAAGGATGGTTTAGTAAAAAATGCTTGGAGAATATATATTATCTCTTGAACTCAGGTTCTTGATAGGCTTTATTTTTGTTTTTGTAGCAGGCTTTCTCATAGGTTATGAGCGTGGCTCAAGAGAAAAACCAGCAGGTGTAAGAACCACTACTCTGGTCTGTCTTGGAGCAATGCTTTTTACCATGATTTCCGACTATGTTGATCCTTCTTCTACAGCAAGGATAGCTGCTAATATTGTTACTGGTATTGGATTCTTAGGAGCAGGTATTATTATGCACCATAAAGGCTCGGTTCGGGGCGTAACAACAGCCGCTACTGTGTGGATGTCAGCTGCTATTGGCATGGCCATAGGCTTTGGCTGGTATCTTGTGGCTGTTATTGCAACCTTGCTGTCATTCCTAATCCTAAAAATGCCGCATTTTGGAGAGCATGGAGCAGCAGGAAGATAGAACTAGTTCTTAGAAGAATAAAAGAAAAAGAAAAAAGAAAATTTCAAAATCTATTCTTGGATTACCTTAATGGTTGGTTTTAAAATGTATTTAGAGCCTGCCTGATGCACTGATTTCCCTGCATCAAAGTCAAGGGTTAATGTGGTTGTTTCACCTGAGTTAATGGTAAAAGGCTTAACCAATTTTATCTTGTTGCTTGGTATTTTTAGACTTGCTGGTTCCCCACTAACCTCAAGGCTTACACTGGCGATGAGCAGTCTGATTTGAGTGTACTTGCCAGGTTCTAAATCTGTTTCTCCTAAGAACTCTTTTACATCCTGTATAGCAATCAGGTCAAAGGTTTGTTCCTCATCAACCACTGTTCTCCAGCCAGCATCTCCTCCGCCATTAATATCTGTGCAAACAGTTTCTGTGCCAGTAACATTCTCGCACACTTCTTGTGTTTCAGTTTCATTAATGCAAGTCTGGTTTATTACAACAGTTTCGTTATTGCACACTTCTTGTGTTTCAGTTTCATTAATGCAAGTCTCATTAATTACAACAGTCTCATTATGACAGACCTCTTCAATGTAAGACTCATTAATACATCCTGCTGGGACAAAAGTGCCGTTAACACAATTAATCTCATTAACAAAGGTTCCATTAACACAGGATTCATTAATCAAAGTCCCATTAACACAAATACTCTCCTCAACAAAGGTGCCGTTAACACAATCATCATCTGTGCAGGTCTCATTGTAAAAAGTCTCGTTAATGCAAATCTCTTGCTCCTCAGTAACATTTGTACAGTTCTCGTCTATTACTATGGTTTCATTAATGCAAACTTCTTGCTCTTCTGTTATGTTTGTGCAGTTCTCGTCTGTAGTTATGGTCTCATTAATGCACACTGTTTCATTATACTCCTCTTCAACACACTCTTCTCCACCAGGAACAGCTTCTCCAGAGGCATGAACCTTAACACTGGAAATAGTTACTTCTAGTTTTGTGATGTCAATGCCTGCTTTGTCAGTAATCTGCATTACTAGTTTTCCTTTTCCCTCTTTTTCTGGTTTAGCCTCTGGTTTTCCAGAAGGTTTAACCTCAGGCTTTACCTTTGGAACATCTGCTGGCTTGCCAGTCTCTTTTTCTATACTCTCAACTGCTTGTATATTACCTCTTATAGAGGCATTGATAGCGTGTTGAATATGTTCTTTAGCCTGCTCAGGAACCTTTCCAAGCACTCTCTCAAGCACTAATATATGCTTATAAGTCATCTCAGCAACATGCGTAGCCACTTCCTCAACACTCTTACCCTTAGCAGCAGCTTTATCTATCTCTTCCTGAGCTTCTTGTAACTCCTCATCATGCTCTTGCACAAGATCATCAATATACTCTGGCTTACCCTTTCCTACCATTACTTTTAGCTCAGCCAATCTTTCCTCAGCAAACCTCATATGAAGCTTTGCCTTCTTAACATTACCAAATGTAAAAGCAAGCCGAATCTTTTCAATAGCTTTATCAAGCCCATAAAATAAATTACCAGGCAAAGTACCAGCCTCTACTTCCAGCTCTGGCTCAGCACTAATAAGCTCTGGTTCCTGAGCAAGAACACCTGTCATTGACACCAAAAGAATTAATAGTCCTAATAGCATTATTTTTTGTTTCATTTTAGCTAAGAAGTATTTTATGGCATTTTAAATATGTTTCTATTTAATGCGTCTCCTCTTTTCCACAACTTTTTTAAACAACTACTTTTTATTTTATTTTGCTATGAAAACCCTGAAAGATTTTGATTTTACTAATAAGAGAGTGTTATTAAGAGCCGACCTTGATGTTCCTCTTGATGAAAGAGGAGATATAAAGGATGATTCTCGCTTAAAAGTTGCTCTGCCCACAATAAAGTATCTTCTTGAGCATGGTGCTAAGCAATTAATCATTATGGGTCATCTTGACAGACCCAAAGGCGTGGTTGTTGACAAGCTAAAGATGGACAGGGTTGCTGTTAGATTAATAAAGCTTCTTGGCAAGAGTGTTTATAAAACATATGATTGTGTTGATATAAGGATTCCTAATGAAAGGATTGTTCTTTTAGAAAACTTAAGATTTCATCCTGAAGAAGAAGCTAATGGTGAGGAGTTTGCACAGAAACTTGCTGGTTATGCTGATGTTTATGTTAATAATGCATTTGCAACAAGTCATAGGAAACACGCAGGTTTTGTTGCAATCACAAAATATTTGCCAGGATGCATAGGATTACAAATAGAAGAAGAACTTAAACACCTTAATATTAACAAGATGAAAAAACCAGTGGTTGCGCTTATAGGAGGTGCAAAGCTCAAAACAAAGATTCCATTAATACAGGCAATGCTTACAAAGGCTGATAAAGTGCTCTTAGGCGGAGCAATGATATTTACTTTTTATGTTGCTCAGAACCTTGAGATAGGCAAGAGCTTGTGTGATTATAATTACTTGATGAATGCTAAGATGATGCTTAACAATGAAAAACTTATCCTGCCAAAGGATATTGTAATAGCTGATTATGAAAACCAGAAAGCAGGTATCAGAACTGTTAATTATAATGAGATTCCTAAGAAGAGCATAGGTCTTGATATTGGTGAGCAAAGCATTTCTGATTTCAAGCAAGAGCTAAGAAAAGCAGAGACCATAGTATGGAACGGTCCTATGGGTTATTATGAAAAGCCTCCTTTTGACAAAGCCACTGTTGAGTTAGCAAAGATTATTGCAGAGCTTGATTGTAACAAGATAGTTGGAGGAGGAGACACTATTGATACTATTAACAAACTGGATTTAGCCCACAAGTTCACCTTTATAAGCTCAGGAGGAGGGGCTGCTCTTGAACTATTAGCAGGAAAAGAACTGGTTGCATTAAAGGCCTTAGAAGAGCATGAGGATTAGAGCATAAACCCACTAATTTTCCATAAACTATAAAAATAAAGCCGTATTACCCTTTGTTAGAGGGAAGTGAGTAATATTCTATATTTTTAAGACGGTGATATATTATAATTCCCTCATGAGAAAAATGAATCTTGAAACAAGGGCAAGGAATAGAGAAGTGAAAAAGATAGGTGATACAGAGTTAACAGTAATAAGAAAATTAAATGAGGATTCAAAAAACCCAAATGTATTACCATTAGTTGTTGCTGGCGATTCAGAAGTATTTGTTCTTTATAATCCAATACAAGACCCTGACTTCCCGTATGTTCTCAATACTGGGCCAAAAAAAGCTCTTAAAAAATTAGCAAGGATTAAGAATGGGATCCCCAAACTGCGTTTTGTTAGGGAAACACAGAAAACAGGTGAGTGTATAATAGAATATCCTAATGGAACCCTACTATCCAACCATAATTCTTTCTTTGAGGAAGTACCTGATAATTTCTTTGATGATTTATCAAGTCTTTTGAAAAAAATACATAGTAAGGGAGTGGCAAATATTGGGATTAATAATCCGGCTAATATTTTAATAACAAGATATTATTATAAACCCTATCTTTTAGGGTTTGAGGGGTCTATTTGTAAGAATGGTTTTTTTGGGTGGCTCTATGACCTAGCTGAAAAGTCTGATTGGTATAGTCTCTGGAAGCTAAAGCAGGAATTCAGACCAGAACAATTGGTATCAGATGAAATAAGAGAGCTTGAGGGTGGTTTAAAACACAACTCTCCCCTTAAAAGATTGCAGAAGCAATTTAGACTAGAACAACTAATATCCAATGGGAAAAAAGAATCTAATGATAATCCTTTATTATACTATGCCAGCTATCTAATTGAATCAATTCTAGAGAATTATGCTGGAGCTGAAGAAGTTCTTCGTGGGTAAATAACAGAATTCTTCTACCTCTCATGAGGCAACATTCGTTTTACTGTGATTGGCATTACTCCAGCTTCAAACTCTAGCTTGGCTATTTCTACTGGATTATACTCTAACATTTAAAATTGGTTCGTGTTCAATAAATTAGAAAGATTTACATACTTGTACTTCTTAAATATTTTCATGACTTATAAAGTATTCCAAAATAAACTGAATCATAAAACAAAAAAATTTGATTTAGAAATATTTTATAAAAGTAGATTTATTGATGTCAAAGAGGTAATTGTGAATAAAGAAAAGTTTTCTGAAATGTGTAAACAAGGCTGTGGTGTTTATAAAGGGTGTTGGGCTTGTCCACCTTATTCACCATCTTTTTTAGACCTTAAAGATAATTTTAAGAAAATGTTTGTTTTTATTTCCTGTATTTATACAAATCAGATAAGAATTAAAAATCCTTACCTTGTTCTTTTTAACATCTACAATATTCTAGGGCCAAGAATGTATAGATTAGGAATGGTTTTAGAAAAGCCATTGAATGGGTTGCTTCTGAAAAGCGGACCTTGCAGAGTTTGCAGAGAGTGCTCTGTTATTAACCGCGAGCCATGTAAGTTTCCAAATAAAAAGAGATATGCACTTGAATCAACAGGCGTTGATGTACAAAAACTAGCCATGCTCCTAAAGCACGAATTACTTTGGTATAATAAAAAAAGCTTGCCAAAATATATGAGTGTTGTCTGTGGAGTTCTCACAAACAAGAAAATTTTACAAGAAGATGTGTATAAGGATTTTAAGAAGCTTTTTATTTAAAGGTTAGAGAAGAATAAAAACAATCTACCTCTCATGAGGCAACATTCTCTTAACTGTGATTGGCAAAACACTTGCCTCAAACTCTAGCTTGGCTATCTCTACAGGATTGTAATCTAGTTCTTTGAGTTGCTTAGGTGTTAGTTTTATAAGAAAAGGCGCTCCCATGCTTATCTGTAATGCTCTTGAACCAATTAGTCTTGCTCTTTCATACTTGGTGTACTCTTCTTTGTTTAATGGTTCTAGCTGGTCCTTCACTTTGCCAAGGCCTCTTGTAGTTTTTTCCTTATCTCCTGGCTCTTTTTTATTGCTAGGTCTATCATCTCATTTATATCTTTTATGCTTAGACTGGTATCTCCGCCTTTTTGCATAGCACATAAAGTATCATCTTCTAACACACTCACTGTGAGACGAGCATCAAGAACCTTTTCTTCTGCGTTTGTAGGGTCAACTATGAGGTTATCTCCTATCTTAAGAATTGTTACTGGTAGTGGCATACTGGTAATAGGTAGGTCTTGTTTTGTCCTCTTGCCAAACACCACTTTGTCATTTTCTACTTCTAGCATCTTTGCATTTTTTAGGGCTGTAAGAGCAGCTATCCCCCCAAGGTCAATAAGGTTGCCATCATGATTAATAGGAAGCACATCTATCATTACCATCCATACCAACTCTCCTTTTTTTAAGCATAACTTTTTTGTGTCAATGGTTTTTCCTTCTCTTATGCCTCTATCAATAACACGTGCTACTTCTATAGCATCAATTCTTGGGGGTCCGCCTTCAAACTCAGGATTAGAAAGAGGAAGCATCTCACTACCCACCATCATTACTCCGTTTTCTGGTGAGTCAGGATAAGGCTCTCCTATGTTAAGTTTAATACCAGCTATTACTTCTGTGTCACCGCATTTTACACTGGCACTGCCCTCTGCAGTAGCCACAACTCCTGTTCTTATCTCTATCTTTCTGTATTCTTCTTTTTTTCTTCCATCAAGTCTTATTCCTTTTTTTAATGCTTCATTAATATGATTTTTCAAGTCTTGGTTCATTATAATTCACCTTTTATTTCATCCCTTGTACTTTTCTTTCAATGCTTTTCTTTGAGTCTCTGCAATCTTCTTTAGCACAGGCTTAGCTTCCTCTATAGATTTAAGCAATTCTTCTTTTGAAGCCTTTCCATCCATTTGCAAAAGGGTTATTTCTTCTGTGCTAGGGACCATTGCAATAGGAATATCAGCAACATCCAAGTCTGTAATATGCTCTTCTTCCCCATCCAAATCAACAACTATCTGGTGGTCAATTATACCAGTACTTATAGACACTACCATGTCCTTCATGGTGATACCAGCATCTGCCAGGGCTATTGAAGCAGCACATATACCAGCACACCTACTACCAGAATCTGTTTCTGTCAACTCAATAAACACATCAACAACAGCATTAGGATAATCCTCAAGATTAACTACTGGTAGCAAGGCTTTTTGTGTTACCATGCTTATCTCCTTGCTTCTTCTGCTAGGACCAGGCCTTACTCTTTCTTCTGCACTAAAAGGCATCATGTTATAGTTACATCTTAACAATCCTTTTTTTGGGTCTTGCATATGCTTTGGATGCAGTTCTCTTGGACCATAAACAGCTGCATAGGCAGTTGTCTTACCAATCCTGAACATAGCACTGCCATCAGCCTTTTTAATAACTCCTGCCTTTGCCTCTATTGGTCTTGTCTCATCAAATTTTCTGTCATTAGTTCTCTTATTATATTTTGAACTCATAATAATCACTCCTCAATCTTAATTTCTATTTTCTTTCCTGTGGTTTTCTCAAGGTAAGCCTGGACCTTGTCTGTTAACCCGCTAATATGGGATTGTTCTTCTATCATCTTAATAGCATTAACAGTTATAACCTCCATTTCAGGCTCTCCATTAACCCAGGTAATACCATTCTGCCCCACGATTATTTTGCAATCAGTAGCTTTCTTAATCAGGGATACCATTGAGCCTTTCTTACCAATAATCCTAGGCACTTTATGAGTGTTAACCTGTATTATTCTCCCTCCTTTTAGTTTATACAGCCCAGGTCCTTTGCAAGTGACATCAACAAGTTTCTGGCTGGTAACACTGGTTATCTTAACAACAACATAGTCATCCAGCTCAAAGTATCTTGTTAAGTCAGCCCCCTTTGCAATATAGCTAAAACTAGCATCTTTTAAAGGAAGAACAGCAGAATAAGGACTGTTAGTATCCAATCTCCAGCCACTCATCAAAATATCAATTACCTTGCCAATGATTACATCATTCCTTTTAGGCATATACCTGCCTGCAAGTGGAACTGTTTTTAAAACCTTACCATCAACTGTTAGTAATCCCAGACGATTAGCAATTATTTTATCATTATCCCTATAGGTGCCATGGCCTGGGAGGTAACCCATCCCACTAGCCAATACTTCGCCTGGCACAACAATATCCTTGTCTTTTACAAGTAATTTTCCATCAGTCATTAATATCACCATTTCATTATTTCTTTGGTTTATCCTCAATCTTAACTTCTACATCACCATGAGTCTTGCTCTTAAGCTCATCCAAGAAACCAGATACCATGCCTGCACTAAGTTCTGCTTTGCAGCTCCATGAGCCATCACTAAGCCATGCCTGGTCAAGAATCTTGCTATTGCTGTTTACAAAACCATAGAGCCTTGCAGCATTATTAGAGGGAATCCTTATATCCAGGATTTTCTTTTCAAAAGTCAGGGGTAAGGCTGGTCTGAGCTTATTAACCACTTCATCTATTTGCTCTTCTGCTCTTTTGAAAATATCAATGTGCACCTTTGCCTCGTGAAAAGCATTACTGATCCTAGTAGCAGTGATGGGCATGCCAGTATTAGCATCAGCAGCGTTCTTCATGATTATCTCAATAATCTTTTTCTTATTCTCACTCTTAAGCTTGTCCTTGTACTCATCATTAACTTGGATGCTTCCCTCCTTGATAATCCTCTCAGCTATTCTTAAGGCATCAGTTGTATTAAAAATCTTGCTCATATTATGCTCATTTGCTAGCTCTCCCTTAATAGCATCTTTATATATGTGCTCTGCTTTCAAAGCCTCTCTTATACCAGCTTCTCCATGCCTGAACTTAACAGCATTATCAGGCTCAATAACAACTTCAAAGTTCTGGCCATGAGTCTTGAGCCTGGCCATGTTCAGGCTTACCTTTTCCTTGTCATAGGTCTGACGCATCAATATTCACCTTAATTAGAGTAGCTTCTTGATTTTCTCCTTTAAGAACTTCTTCGTAACCTTCTCATCATCTTTAATATAAGCAGCATCAATCCTCTCAGCATTAAGATTCTGGTCAAGCACTTTTTTCAAAGCCTTGATACAGAGCTTTAAGCCTTCCTCTATGTTTATTGTCTCCTTGTACTCCTTATGGAGCATTTCCTCAATCTCAGGCTCTCCTTCTCCAATAACCGTGGCCTTGTACTGGTAAAAGATTCCTGTGGGGTCAGTCTCAAATAACTTCTTACCGCCCTCATCAACACCAGCTATTAATAAGGAGACTCCAAAAGGTCTTAAGCCTCCTGACTGAGTGCATATTTGCTTGATATCACATATGTGCTTGACAATGCTCACAGTGTCTACCGGAGCATCATAGGTTATTCTGTGCTGCTGTGCTCTTACCTGGCCCTGCTCTACCAGTACTCTTGCATCACTGATAATGCCAGCTGCTGTTGCCATGATATGATCATCAATCTTGAAAATCTTTTCAATAGCCTCTGGCACTACAAGCTTGTCAACAATTCTCTTATCAGTCACAAGGAGCACTCCATCCCTGCACACCATGCCAATAGCAGTGTTACCCAGCCTGACAGTTTTCTTAGCATACTCTACTTGAAGTAACCTTCCGTCAGGGCTGAACATTGTGATTGCCCTGTCATAACCCATCATTTGATGCTGAATTGGTTGCATTTTATTATCACCTCATTATTTGATATATTCTTTGGCTTTGTTAAGCATGCCACTAACCCTTAAAGTCCTAATCAGAACTTCTTGGTTATTTAAATTTTTAATCATTACAAAACAGCTCCTTACATGGTCAACAAACTTTCGTTCAACTCTTATTACACCTCTCTGCTTTTCTGAGGCGTACTTAACACTCATAACACCAGCCTTGCCAGCACTAAAAACACCTAGCAAAGCCTTGATTTGGTTTATAAGGACTTTATCAGTATTTCCATTTAAAGGCTCTTTACTCATAATCTCATAAGCCATGTAGCGCTTTTTCTCACGCATACTAGGCTTTAAAGGATTAACCTTTTGCTTGTTTTGAGGTTTTTTCATACTCTCTAAAACCTCTTATTTTTGACCGTTTTTGGAGAAAAAAGCTCTTATTTATCTTCTTAGGATCTTATAAACGGTCCTTCTCTCGCTCTTTTCTCTCTTCGCAGAATGAGAATAAACAAGGGTTTAAAAAGGTTATTGTTTTGTTATTACTCCTTTACCATCCCAACAATCTTATCTCTCATCTCATCTAACTTCTCTTTAGAATCAGCTTCTAATCTTAATCTTACCACTGGCTCTGTGTTGCTCTTCCTAAGGCTAAACCACCAGTCAGGATAATTGATATATATTCCATCAATATCCTTGCTTTCACCATCAATAAAAGCATTTCTTACCTTTTCAAGGGTCTCATCAGGATTAACAACTTTCATATTAATTTCAGGGCTCTGGTAATACTTTTGCAATGGTTTTGCAAGCTCTGAGAGCTTCTTCTTACTAGCAACCAGGGCTTTCATTAATTTAAGAGAAGTGTATAAGCCATCATCAATATTATAATGGTCTTGAAAGAACAAGTGGCCTGAGAACTCAGCACCAAACACCCCGCCTTCTTTTGTTAGCTTTTCCTTGTAAAAAGGATTGCCAACACGCAGCATAATTCCATGGCCATTATTCTCTTTAAGAACATCCTCTACTGCCTTGGTAAACCTTAAGTCATAGTACACTCTTTTATCACTTCTTCCTTTAAGCTCAAAAGGAATAAGAATTCCAGTTACAATATCAGGATAAACAATCTCTCCTGTTTCATCAATAAAGCCTGCTCTGTCAGCATCACCATCAAAGGCTATTCCAATATCTGCTTTTTCTTGTACAACTTTTTTTCTTAACTCCTCAAGATTTTCTTCCTTTGCAGGATTAGGGACGTGATTAGGAAAAGTACAATCAACCTCCTCATATAAATGAATTACTTCCAATCCCAGTTTTTCAAAAACAGGCTTTGCACTAATACTGCCCATACCATTACCATAATCAACCACTATCTTTAAACCTTTGACTTCAACAAACTTATTACAAACCTCTTCTACATACTCGTCAAGAATATTAAGTTCTTCAAGCTTTCCTTTTTTCTCTTCAATCTTTTCACTAACAGCAGGGTTCATTGCCAGCTTCTTAATCTCATCCATGCTTCCAGGGCTTGATAACTGCAGGTTTGGCTTTTGTATAAGCTTTAAACCATTATACTCAGGAGGATTATGAGAAGCAGTAATCATTATGCCCCCTGCAAAGCTTTTTTTGGCGACAGCATAGCTAATCAAAGGCCTTGGGCAAACCCCAATATCAACAACAATAACACCAATCTCTGTTAAAGCATTAATAATTGCTTTGTGAAGAGCAGGTGAAGAAGTCCTTGCATCTCTTCCAATAACAAGTTTATCAGCATTTAAGAAAAAAGCAAGAGCCTTTGCAATACTAGCACCTGCTTTCTCATCAAGTTCAGAAGGATAAATTCCACGAACATCATAAGCCTTGAATATTTTTGGGTTAATGGTCATTTACTCACCCTTTTTAGCGCCGCAGGCCAATTAATTATTATTTTTAATTTCTATTTACTTATAAACCTTATTATTTTCTTAAAATTTTCTTTATCAGGATTATCTTTATATTTCTTGCCAAGTCTTATTAATTCATTTTTATCTATCAGCAATTCCTTACCCTCAAGCACTTCCTTGTTCCTTGCAATGTATTGCATAAACTGGGTAACATTCTTTGGCTTTTTTGTTTGCTTGCACCTCTCAAAATCTATCATAATAGCCTTATTCTTTTTTGTTACCAGAATATCCTTGTAAGGATTGGTTAGTTCTTCCTTGTTAATGCCTAGTAAATCCATTTTTCTACACTGCTTAAGGATTTGTTTAAGAACCTTGATTATTTTTTTCTTATCTTCTTGTTCCAAAAAATCCTTTATTGTAATCCCATCAATAAATCTTTTGTAAAGTTTTTTATCTTTATACTTTATGAACTTAGGACCAATTCCTTTTTTATTCAATATCTCTAAGTATTTAGCTTCGTTCTTAAGAGTATCAACAGCACTCCTAGGATTCTTAGCCTTAATACAAATATTTCCTTGTTTATAGATTATTCCTCTTTTACCCTTAGCATAAACTTGCATTTTACTCCTTTATTAAGAAATCACTTAAAGCCCTTATCAGCTTCTCTTAAGTATTCTTTAACACGATTAATAATGCTGGCTAAATAATATTTTTCTATGTTCTCCTCGAACAAACTAAGTAAAGCACTCTTCTCCTTTATCCTGTAATTATTTTTTACTTTCTCAACAATAAACAAGTCCCTTAGTCTTAACAACTGTCTCCTGATATTAGAAGGAGCTATTCCAAGCATCTTGAGCTTGTTCTTTTTTCTGTTAGTAATAGTTAATCTCTCTACTTCTGTAGAGCTAAGCTCTTTTTCTGATTCCAGCATTACCTGCAGAACATCAACAATAACATCGCGAGAATCACCAGGCTGCAACAAGCCAAGGCTTAAGCATATCTTTCTTACCAGTTCTCTCTTAGAAAGATTCTTAGGCTTCTCATACTTCCTTAGCGTAACTTCTGCTAGAGGTGTATCAATACTAATAGTCTTCTTCAAATAAAACCCCCCGAACAAATAATATATATAATTATAATTGATTAAAAGATTTAGGCAAAGAATGATATATAAAGTTTTCTATTTCTCAATCAAGAATTTAAACTCCTTCTTCCTAATCTCTGCTTTGCTCTCAAACTCTACCTTCTTATCACTCTTCTTTGTAAATTCCAGCTCACTAGCACCAACCTTTTCTTTTAATTCATCAAAATATTTTTTATCAAGAACAAAGTCTGTCTCAACAATTATCTTTACTTTATCAGTTCTTTTTAAGCCTGCTTTTTTACGTAATGCCTGTATTCTACGAGTAATCTCTCGTGTAAAACCTTCCTGCTCAAGGCTAGGAGTAAGCTTTGTATCTATTTCAATCTTTGTTTTTCCTTTTTTTATTAATAACTTCTTTACATTGGTTTGTTTCATAACCAGCTCTTGTGTCTTCTTTAATACATTAGGATTCTCAACAAACACCTCTGCTCTTGCAAGAGGCCATCTAACACCAATACTTGTTTCTTCTCTCTTGCCAAGGATTAAAGTTATGACTTCTTTTGCAACTCTTACCTCTTCTTCAATACTAGGATTAATCATTTTATCATCATAAGAGGGCCATTCAAAGAGGTGCACAGAATCTTGTTCCAGACCATACTCCTGCTTTAAGTCTTGATAAACTGCTTCTGTGATAAAGGGCAAGCTAGGAGCAAGTATTTTCAATATATTAACCAGGCACTCAAACAAGGTGTTAACAACTACTTGCTTATCTTTTTTGTCTCTTACAAACTGGACGTAATCTCTGGATAACTCAAGGAATAACTCTCCTATCAAAGGAGTTAGTTCATTTAGAAGATACTTTTCATGTTTCTCCTCTACTGCTTTCATAGTTGAGTGCAGTCTTGAAAGAATATATTTTTCTTCAATTTCACTTTTAGCTATATCTATTTTCTCAGGCTTAAGCTTATAAGTCCTTGTAAGGTCAATCAGATAATTATGAATATTCCAGAACACTTGTAGGTTCTTAAATCTGAGTTTGGCTTCCTCCCATGAGAAGTTCATGTCAAAACCTGCCTTGGTCTCTCCCATATAATATCTTAATGTATCTGCTCCGTGCTTGTCTATGAGCTCATAAGGAGAAATAATATTGCCAAGGCTCTTGCTCATCTTTTTTCCTTCAATATCTGTGAGCATGCCGTGCATATAAACAGCCTTAAAACTAGGCTTTTTAAGAGCTATCATACTAGCAACCATTAATAGGTTAAACCAGCCCCTAATCTGCTCTTTTGCCTCAAGAATAAAATCTGCTGGAAAATACCTTTCAAACAAGTCAGTTCTCTTAGGATAATAAAGACAGCTCCAGCTAGTAGTGCCTGCATCAATCCACACATCCATGATGTCAGGAATCCTCTTCATAACACCCTTGCACTTGCATTTAAAAGATACTTCATCAATCCAGGGCTTGTGAAGGTTATCAGGAACCTTACCAGCTCTTTCTTTTAACTCATCAACACTTCCAATCACTTCATAAGCCTTGCACTTTTCACAGCGCCAGATAGGCACAGGAGTGCCCCAATACCTCTGCTTTGTAATGCTATTATCCCTTAGATTATCAAGCCAGGAATGAAAAGCATTCTGGCCAGCTTTAGGTACCCAGTAAATATCCTGATTAGCCTTTATCATCTCATCCTTTAAATCCTCTACTTTAAAGAACCATTGCTTGGTTTTTCTAAAAATAACACCTGTTGAGCATCTCTCACAATGAGGATAATCATGCTTTACTTTTGTTAGAGCAATCAACACACCATCTTTTTTAAGCTCTTCAACAAATTTTTTATCCTGTGTTCTTGCAATAACTCCTGCAAACTTACCAGCCTGTTTTGGAAACACTCCGTGCTCATCAAGAATATTGAATGGAGGAATATTATTCCTATAACCAACCTCATAGTCCTCTGGTCCACACCCAGGAGCACAGTGCACAAGCCCGGTTCCTGAGCCTACATCTACGTATTCTGTTGATAATACTACTGTGTGTACTTTTGGATGCTTTTTCTTAAGCTCTTTATAGAATGCAAGCTTATTATTCCAAGGGTGCTCATACTCTAGGCCTTCAAGCTTTGAGCCTTTGAACTCCTCAAGAATCTTATACTTCTTATTAGCAACTCCCTGTATAAACACCCCTGCAAGGGCTTTTGCAACAATCCACTTCTCTTTTCCTACCTCTGCCTTTACATAATCAATATCAGGGTTAACCATTATTGCAAGATTAAATACAATGGTCCAAGGGGTAGTAGTCCAGATAATTAAGTACTCATTCCTTTTGCCCTTAAGCTTGAACTTCATAAACATACTATCATCCTCTATCTCCTTGTAGTCACATTCATGCTTTGCCATTGCAGTTGCGCAGTTCGGACACCAAGTTATGGTTTTTTCTCCCTCGTAAAGTCTTCCCTGCTCTTCTGCTTTTTTCACAAGGAACCACTCTGCTTCTATGAACTCATTCTTAATAGGAAGATAAGCATGTTTATAATCCATCCATACACCAAGGCGCCACAAGTCTTTGTTCATCAGCTCTGCATTCTTACTAGAGAACCTGATGCACTCATTAACAAACTTTGCAACACCAAACTTCTCAATATCCTCTTTCATCTTTAGCTTATGCAAAGACATTACTTTTCTAGCAGTTGGCAGGCCATGCATGTCATAACCAGCCCTATCCCACACATCAAAGCCTTTCATACGCTTGTAACGCATAGCCATGTCTTTCATAGAATTATTCCAAGCATGAGCAATGTGCAGTTTGCCAGATGTATAAGGAGGGCCTTGCAAGAAATAAAAGGGTTTTCCTTTCTTGTTCTTGTCTTTAACCTTCTTATAAATATCCTTATCCTCCCATAATTTTAGAACTTGGGCTTCTACTTCTTTGAAATCATAAGGCTTAGCCATATTATCTTCCTTTTAGGAGAGAAAGAAGAGGTTTATAAAGTTTACTGCTGTTCATTCCAAAAACATTATAAATCTTTAATGCCCCCCCATTAATCAGAAAATGATTGTAGAAGGCGAAAAAAAGTGTTTAGAAGAAGATTTTTTTATTATTAAAGTTCTTGCAAAAAATTTTGAACACCGGTTTTATTACAAATATTTAGAAAAAGTAAATAACGATTATTATCATTTAATGGAAGCAGGGATTACACATATTATTTATTCTGAGCCCAACTGGTTAATCATAGCTTCTATCAAAAAAAACTATAATCCTACTTTTCCTTTTAATAGAAAAAACGTTTTTAACAAAGTTGATATAATCTGTTATACACATAACAATATTAGTGATGTTAGAGCATCTCTTGAAGAAAAATATTATGCTGGTGATTTAAGAAAAGCTTTGATTATTGAAGAATTAGAAGAATTTGGTGTTGAAGAATTAAGAGATGGTCCTGGGGGAGTCCCACTCAGCCCTTTAGAAGAAATTGCTTTGATGCCTGGTTTTGTAAGGATAGAATTAGAAGGAATGATTTTAAGAATCAAAGACTACGCAGACATTAATAAAAAACTATATAAACCTCATTAAAGTTTTTTTTGTACTGGGTGAGTTATCATGTACGACATCATAATTATTGGTGCAGGCTTTGCAGGTTATTCTGCAGCTATCTATTCTACAAGATATAATCTTAAGACCCTTATAATTGCTAAAGAGCTTGGAGGAGCAATTGTTGATGCATCTGAAGTTGAAAATTATCCTGGTTATAAGAGCATATCAGGCCTTGATTTGATGAAAAAGTTTGAGGACCAGGCAAAGAGTAGTGGAGCAGAACAAGCAGTTGATGAGGTTGTTGGCATTATTAAGCAAGAAAAATCCTTTAAGGTTGAGACTCGGCAGAAAAAAGAGTATGAAACAAAAGCAATCATCCTAGCCCTTGGCACTGAGAGAAGAAAACTAAATGTTCCAGGAGCAAAAGAATATGAGGGCAAAGGAATTCATTACTGTGCTACTTGTGACGGAGTTTTTTACAAGGATAAAACAGTTGGAGTGATAGGAGGAAGCAATAGTGCTGCTCACTCTGCTCTTCTTCTGAGCAGGTTTGCAAAAAAAGTCTTTATTATCTATAGAAAACAGGAAATAAGAGCTGAGCCAGTGCTAAAAGACAGGATTAACCAGACAAAGAACATTGAGATTATTAATGACACCAATGTAACAGAGGTCAAAGGCTCTAAATTTGTTGAAAAAGTAATGCTTGATAATGTATATAAAGGAAAAAAAGAATTAGTGCTTGACGCATTATTTGTTGAGATAGGAAGTGTTCCTAACTCTGCAATTGCAAAGCAGCTAGGAATAAGGCTTACACAGAGCAATGA
>DAOWFR010000060.1 GCA_030637925.1 Methanobacteriota archaeon | reverse complement strand
TAATACCACCAAAAACAATACAAAAACTAGGATGGAAAGCAGGAACAGAACTAGAAGCAGAAATCAAAGGAAAAAAACTCATAATAGAAAAAGATTAGAGGTGATATGATATGGCTAAATGTCCGAAATGCGAGAGAGTAACCTCTTTTAGCTCAACAAGTGCCAACTTTCAAGGGAAAAACTGTTTGATAATCTATTGCCCTCTTTGTCGAATGGCTCTCGGAGCAGTATAAATTAAATAATTTTTTTAAATCAAACCCCTTTAACTTAACAGCTCAAGACATTTTCAAAAGATAAATAATTTTTTTATTATTTAACTGACGTTTACTTAACAGCTCACTTTTGAGTAATATTTATATATAATAACATTCTTCAACTACTAGAAAATGAGACTAAACCAACTTGTAAAAAAATTGCAAAGGAAGAAACCCACAGAATTTGAAAGACGAAATGCTGAGATTTCTAGAATAGTGCAACAAAGAATTGATGGGCCTTTTCCTTGTCCATATCCTTATAAAGAGCCTTTATATAAGAAAGTAATGAATTATGTGAAAAATCTAAGGAAAAAAAATAAGCCTCTGGACTTAGATTTTGCTCCTTCACCCATAGAACACCTTCACATCCCTCCAGAAAAAGTATCAAAAGCTATTGAATATACTTCTAGAATCGTACAACAAAGAATGAGTTTTTATACTTGGTGAAAACAAGAAATCACTCACTATCAACCCTCGGAGCAAGAACAAACATTAGCTGCACCTTGTTCTTCTCTAAATACTCAAGCTTTAAAGGATAATCCTTTGCAAACTCTATCTTTACCTTGTCACTAATCTTGCTGCCTTGTATCATCTTCTTAAGATACTCTATTGAGTACTTGGCCTTTACTTTTTCTGTTGCTGTTATCTTGGTGCTGTCACCAGCATTAATATCAATGTTTGCCTTGTTAAGGTCTCCTGTTGCACTCACAACAAAGTGCTTAGGGTCTGCCATAAGGCTTACAGACTCTCCTACTATGTCAGCATCCTCTATTGCTTCATCAAGAATGCTTGAATCAGTGGTTATAGTAGCTGAGAACTTAAGGTCAGGCACTTTTTGCTCTTTTTCCTCAACATCAATTAAGGGCAAGTGAAAGGTTCTTGTGCTTGTTCCTTTAAGAGTAATCTTTAACTTGTTCTCCTCTACCTCAAGAGTTATGCTGTCATTAGCCTTTGCCCTTCTTAGTACTTGTTTAAGATTATTAAGGTTTATTCCTAGGAACTCTTGTTTTTTCACATCATACTCTATGAAAGTACTTCCCATGAGCTTGAAAACAATCATTGCAACATTAGCAGGGTCCATGGCTATTAACTCAATATTGTCAGGTGTTATCTTAAAGATTCCCTCTGTTACTAATTCAGAAATAATAGATACGCTCTCCTTTAAGTATTTTGGATCTGAAAGTGTGAGTTTCATTATAATACCCCCTAAACAATTGTAGAATAAGAGACTAAGCAGTAATATATAAGTTTTTTGGTAAGAATACAATTAATTATTCAGAAAGAAACCTGCACTCCATTCTTTAATATCTTTACCTGCTCTGACTTATAACCTATCTCTAAGGCTAGCTCTTTCATTGCTCTTAATTTCTTCTTATTGCCATGCGTTGGTATTATGTTCTTTGGGTTTAATATTTGGATTAAGTCACGTAAATCTTCTCTAAAAGCGTGTCCTGAGACATGCACACCTGTGAAGAGCCTTACCTTTTTCTTTTTAAGAGCAGCATCAAGCTTTTCCCTGTTAATGATGTTGTTCTCAACAGGTATTACACTGCAAGAAAAGACTACGTGGTCGCCTCTTTTAAAGTTATAGAGATGTTGGCGTACCATTCTTGGAAGCACTGCTCTTGGCTCTCCTTGGTGCCCAGTAACTATGAATAAGTATTTCTCAGGGTGTTTTATTTTCTTAAAGAACTTCTTAACCTTGTTACCATACCTTACAAACTCTGCTTGTCTTGACAAATCAACAATACCTGCTTCCTTAGCAGCATTTATATATTTATTAAGAGACCTGCCTATGAACACAATTCTTCTCTTAAGCTTCTTGCCAAGACCTACAATACTCTTAAGCCTTGCTATATGGCTTGAAAAGGTCGTAATAATTACTGCTTTACCACGAGAATTAACCCCTAATAAGACATCTTTTAACATTTCCTTTGCAATGCTCTCACTAGGAGTCTTCATAGCAGTATCAGCATAAAGAGAGTCAACTATCAAGGCTTTTACTCCTTTTTTTCCTAGCTGTTTGAGCCTCTTGAAATTCGGTTTTTCACCAAGAGTAGGAGCATTGTCAAGCTTAAAATCATTAGCATAAACAAGGGTGCCATAAGGAGTGTGCACTGCTATGATTACTGTCTGAGGAATAGAATGGGTTATGTTAATGAACTCCACAGTTATTTTCTTTGATATCTTAAATGTTGAATTAACAGGATGAGATATGATATTATTTCTTAAGCTTATCTTTTCATCCCTTAGAATAGAGATAAGCACCTCAGCAGTATACTTTGTGCAGTGAATATTTGCTTTGAACTTGTTGCTTATAAAAGGAATAGCACCCAGATGATCAAGATGAGCGTGAGTAATGCAAATAGCTTTTACTTTTGACCATAAATCCTGTATTTGATAGATATTAGGAACAGCTTTTACTTTTATCAGAGTATCAGCTGACAAGTCTTTTTCACTATACAACTCTTCTCTTTCCTCTGTGTAAGCAATGTAATTATCCATGTGCAAGCCCATGTCAAGAATTACTGCTTCATTATCAACCTTTACAAGAGTGCAGTTCCTGCCAATCTCAGAATAACCACCAATAGTTATTATTTGTAGTCCCATGTTAGAATTAAACCAGTTACAGAGTATTTAAAGGTTTGGTTTAAGAAGATATAAAGCCAACCATCTCCTTAAAACAAAGATAAAAATGTGATTGCCACAGAAATAATAAAAAAAACCAAAATCATGGCCTGGAACAGTATGGTAACACGATTAATAGACATATTAAATGTTTTCTTAAAAAAATCATGAGCAAACCTGTTGAAAAAAAAGACATCATTAGTGTTTTTGCCTGCTTTTTTCAGAAAATATCCTTCCAAATGAGTAAATGAGCATCCTTTGAAGAGTTTATGCTGAATCCAGATTACTGCCAAAAACAAAGCAGCATAAAACCTGAGTTTATCAGACAAAAATATCAAGAACATACTGATAACATATAACAATACCATACTGAAGTGAACAGCAGCAGTGAGTGATGAAAAAAAAACATAAATTTGCTTCTTAACCATATATTTCATAATTTTTTAAGTTTTTTATATGTTTTTCTAAAAAGAGTGCGGGCGGCAGGATTTGAACCTGCGTAGGCACTACTCCAAGACTAGGCGTCTTGTCCTGCCAAGACCTATGTCTTGCCTAAGCCAACAGATGGCCCACAAGTATTTCATTGGTTTATGTTAAAAACCTCAACACTCAATTGACTTGAGTATGGACTCATTTAGTACCTATAACCAAACAAACTGTCCCGTTTGGCCACTCCGGCACACCCGCATTAAAAATGAAAGAAATAAAGATAATTTATAAGTGTTTTTCTTTAACCAATCATATGCTCTGCAGTCTGCGATGGACTTCGTCAAGGGTTTTGCTTACCTTTTCAATCCTAGAAATGTGCTCTTCAAACCCAGGCCCTGATTTAGCCCCACCCACCTTTTCTGGCTTCTTCTTAACATCTAGTTTTGGGAACCTTTTTTTTAAATCTTCTTTCCTGTACATGGGCATTAGTTCGTTGATTTTACAGACAAGAATTTTTAATTCTTTTATCTCCTTGCTTACCTTATTCATTAATTCATACTTTGTTTCTCTTATCTGCTTTACTCTATAGATTTGTTTTAGGATGTGCAGAATGACTTTTGAGGATTCTAAAAGGTTCTTTCTAAAATCATTTGGATTATTTATACGCATAAAAAATCCGTGTTGTTCTGTTATCTTCCCAGCCATTTTAACTTATTCCTTGTATAATTCCTCGTGTAGTGATTCCATCTTATGAGTGATTTCATCCATGTTCTTCTCCCAGTTCATTATCTCTTCTTCTTCCTTGTTTTTTAATTCCTCTAGTTCTGAGAGGTTCTGTTTAACATTGATTACTTTCTTATTAATAACCTCTACTATGTCAAGTATTTCTTTGTACTGATCAAGCTTAATAAACACAGGATTTGATTCGTCCATTATATGCTCACCTCTGAGTCTTGAGTACTTTCAAAGAGTTTATCATCAATAAGGATTAGGTTGTCTTGGATAGTATCAAGATTAACAGTTAAGGTCTGATACTTCTTGTCCTTGGCTTTACTTGTAACTGTGTGCTGCTCTACTCTTCCGGCTGTATTACCTGCCAGCCTTTCTATCCTATCCAGGTCTTCTTTTACTTGGAGATAGCCCTTAATATCAATGTACTTAGTTTGTGGTCTTATTATGCGCTTTTCTG
This sequence comes from Methanobacteriota archaeon, assembly GCA_030637925.1. GTDB lineage: Archaea > Nanobdellota > Nanobdellia > Woesearchaeales > SM23-78 > SM23-78. Next base: position 3,647 of record DAOWFR010000060.1, on the reverse strand, counting down.
GCTCTGGATATCTCAATGGCTTTATTTGCTCAGGGTATTTTATAGGCTCTTCTAGCTCTGGTTTTTTCAAATCTTCACTTGGTAAAGGAGTAGGTTTTAACTCTGCTCTTTCCTTTTCAGCCTCTTCCTTTGCAGCTTTTATCTCTTTAACTTCTTTTATTCCTTGGTCATCAAAGTCAGGAAGTTCAAATATTTTCTCAGGCTCTTGACCTGGCTCTGGTGGTATTTGACTAGGAGTTGGTGTTGGTTCAAGAATAGGTAATTCTTTTTCTTCTACTCTAGGTACAGGAGGAACCTGAGGAACAGGCTTAGCCTCTATTTTCTCAAACTCTGGTGATGGCGGAACTACTTCTGTTGGTATCTTACTAAAATTAGGTACTTCTTCTATTCCTCTTTTTTCAACTGGTTCAGAAGGAAATTGCAACTTTTTCTTTTTCTTAAACAAGCCCATACCCCACCTCTTTTTATAGGATTCTTACTCCTCAGAGTATTTAAATCTTGCTATTACTAAATGATTATTAAGTGATGATTTTTATTTTTTTCCTTTTATTTTTTATATCTTACAAAAAACATTAATATCAGACAAACTTAGCTCTTCTTATGAGGGAAGCCTTATACTATGATAAGCTTAAGAATAATCTTGTTAAGTGCGAGCTCTGCCCAAGATTCTGCATTATTAAGCCTGATAACAGAGGCTTATGTAGGGTTAAGCAGAACATTAAGGGCAAACTCTATTCATTAGTTTATGCCAGGCCTTGCTCTGTGCATGTAGACCCTATTGAGAAAAAGCCTTTATACCATTTTATGCCAGGAGCAAGAGCTTTTAGTATTGCAACTATTGGATGCAACTTCTTTTGTGGTTTTTGCCAGAATTGGCAGATTAGCAAAGCAGATGCTGCGGATATTGATAAGCAGTATAATGAATTAGAGCCTAAAAAAGTTATTGAGCTGTGCAAAGAGAATGATTGTGACATTATGAGCTATACATATACAGAGCCTACAATCTTTTATGAGTACATGCTTGATATTGCAAAACTAGCAAAAAAACAGGGTATTAAGAACACTATTGTTAGTAATGGCTATATTAATGAAGAACCTCTTAGAGAGCTGTGCAAGGTCTTGGATGGTGCTAACATTGATTTAAAAGCCTTTACCAATGATTTTTATAAGAAGGTGTGCAAGGGAACTCTTGAGCCAGTAATGAAAAGCCTTAAGATTCTAAAAAAAGAAGGTGTTTGGCTTGAAGTTACTAATCTAGTAGTGCCAGGGCTTAATGATGATTTTAAAAAGATAGAAGAAATGTGCAAGTGGATTGCAAAAGAGCTTGGCAAAGATGTTCCTATACATTTCTCAAGATTCCACCCTGATTACAAAATGATAGATGCAGAGCCTACAAAACTTGAAACTCTTGAAAAAGCAAAACAAATTGCAGAGAAATATCTTAATTATGTTTACCTTGGCAATATAGGAGGTGCGAGTAATACTCTTTGTCCTAAGTGCAAAGCAATTGTTATCAAAAGAGATATGCTAAGCCTTGCTGATAATAGGTTAGTAAAAGGCAAGTGTCCTGAGTGTGGTGAAAAAGTTGCAGGGGTTTGGGAGTAAAGCCTCCGAATGTTCTACGATAATAATTTTTATCTTTCGATTTTTTATGTATAGAGTATATAAATAACTTGTTCTAAAGCTAGAAAATGAAAAAATTTGCACATTATTTACTAATAATCTTGTTAGTCTCTTCTTTTGTTAGTGGAGTTCGTATTAACGAAGTAATGTATAATCCGTCAGGAAGTGACAATAACAATGAATTTGTTGAGATATTTGGAACAGATAATTTGTCTGAATATACTATCGGAGACCTTACTAGTAATGACTCTCTTACATTAGTTAAATTTATTCTAGGGAACTTTAGCTTAATAGTTGAGGAAGGCTTTAATCATACAAGCATTAATAGCAGTGTTTATTCTACTGGAGCCACTATTGGTAATAATCTTAATAATGGAGGAGATACAATATTCCTTTACTATAACAATACCTTAATTGATTTTATGGGTTATGATGGTAGTCTGGCAAGTAATAATGGCTATTCATTAGAATGGGTTAATGGTAGTTGGCAAGAGTCTTGTGAAATAGGGGGCAGTCCTGGCAAGGAAAATTGCATGATAATAAATGAGAGTGTTAATGAAACAGTTAATGAGACCATAAATCAAACAACCAATGAAACTATAAACCAGACACAAGAGAATGAAACACAAGAAGAAAATGAAACTTCAACTGGATTAAAGCTAGAAATAATAATTCAAGATATTCTCTTCTTAGGCTTAACATATAATTCTTTGTTTAAGATAACCAATTTAGATCATATGCCTGGAGTAGAGGATTTTGTTTTTGTAACAATCATGTACAATGTTACTAAGAATGATTCATTAATAAAAGAGGATTATTTTAACAAGACCATTAATTATTATTCATCAGCAAACACAGGCAAATTATTCTTTGAAGAAACAGGTAATTATACTTTGTGCGGAATTATTCTCAACACTTCTATAGTTGTATGCAGGGAATTTGCTGTCATTAACCCTCTCGGCATTCCCTGCTTTGTTGGGCTTAACCTCAGCACTGACAAAGAGTTTTATCTAAACAAGGAAAAGGTTAAGATTAAGAATATTATTAGCAACAAGAGTTTTCCATATATAATTGAGTACTGGGTTGAAGACCTTTTTGGCAATGATGTAAAAAAGAGGTATAATACTAGCAACACTAATCAAAAAACTTATACCCCTAAGATTGTTGAGAAGGACAGGGTTTTTCTTGTGAAGAACAGGCTTGTTTTTGTTGCATGTAATAATTCTAATACCGAGCTTGAGAATGAGAAAATGATTATTATAAAAAAAGAAGAGGCAAGCATTGGCAAGGATGATGATTCTGACTCAAGCCTTAATATTGATTACATCTATCTTCCAAGGTTAAAGATTTTTAGTTTTGGAGATAACTTTAAAGTTAAGCTAAGCATTCATAAAGGTGATACTACCAAGAGCTTGGTTAGTGTGTTTGTTGAAGAAAATAATAAGAAGGTATCTGAGGAAACAAAGTTTTATCTGAATAAAAAAGACTATGATTATAATCTTACTGTAAGGGTATTTTTAAAGCCTAATTGTGACGAAAAATTTAGTGATGGATATTATAATCTTGTGGCCGAAGGGCTTGGCCAAAGAGTTAATGAAGAAATAGAAATAAAAGGTAATAAGAAGGGTATTTGTAAAAAAGAAACAGTTGAAGAAACTGGAGAAATTAGTTCTTTTTATACAAGGAGTAAAAAGTATGGGAAAAATATTAACCTTTATGCCAATGTAAAAGCTAATGGTGTTTATGAACTGGTCTTGTTAAGCAAAAAAGAGACTCAAAATAAAATAGTTAATAATTCAGAAAAAATCAAGTTTAGTGTAGAGCCAGAGCCTGGTATTAACTTGTTTGTTCTTGAACTAAGAAAAGATGAAAAGGTTGTTGATACAAAAACCCTGCTTATTGAATTAGAAGGAGAAGAAAAAAAGGAAAGTCTAACTAAGAACTTATTATCAGAAAAAAATAATAAAACAAATGTAGAGGCAAACAGCTCTGTTAATTACTCATTAGAACCTATTACTGGAAAT
>DAOWFR010000081.1 GCA_030637925.1 Methanobacteriota archaeon | reverse complement strand
GTTATTATATTCTTGATAAGTATCTCAGCCTTTTCCTGCTCCATGCATATGCTTGGGTCTGGTCTGAGCTCTATCCTCTTCTTTATCATGTTAACTACTTCCTTAACAATTCCTTTGTCATTTAAGAAGAAGTCCTTGTTCTTGGTGTAAAGAACAATATTTGCTCCTTCAAAAACAGCATCACTTACCTTGCCTTTAGGCAAGTGCTTAAGAATTTCATCTATAATCTCACTCAAATGCATAACCTCCTCATAGATTTATTTTAATTATAAGTTATGAAAAATTAGTTTTTGTTTGTAAGAATCTTCTTGTATTTTTCTTATTATATTTTTATTATATCTTATTTACTCAGCCTTGGTGCTCACCTTTTTATGAGCAGCTTTTCTAACGCCTGCCTTGTTAATAACATACACATCAATTCCCTCACCAGTGGCAGTGTCTCTTTGCATAGCAGCATTAACAGCTTTTATAGCAAGCTCAACACCCTCGGATTCGCTCAGGTCCTTCTTATAATTAACTTCAAATGCTCCATAAGCAATAACACTCCCACTGCCACTTGCTACAAAGTCATCAATCTCAGTTATGCTTCCATCAGCGTACAAGTCATATAGCCTAAGCTTAGTATCTGTTCCTCCGAGCAGGAAATGAGTAATCCCTGGTATCATGCTTAGCTTTCTCACATTACTATAGATGATGTTTGTGAGCAGGTTAGCAGCTTCACTCACATTAGGCTCTCTCTCAACCCTTATACTCTTGAGTTTTAGCTCTGCTTTGAGCAGCTTTATCAAGAGCTGAATATCACTTACCATTCCGCTTGTAGTTAGGGCCATCTTATCATTAATAGGTATCACCTTGTCAACCTTTTTATGAGCAATAAAATTACCTGCTGTTGCCCTTTTATCAGCTGCCAACACAATACAATCTTTACATACTAGACCTATCGTTGTTGTTCCAGCACTCAAAACATTGTTTTCGTTCATAACAAAACACCACCTTAGCTTATATTATTTAAAGATGTAACTTTTCTTTTTTTACTCTCCTAGAACATCTCCTTCAGATACCAGGAGAAGCCTGTTTTATTTAAAAAGTTTGCTATTTTAGGAATTTCCTTAGAGGGTTACTGCACTATAACAAACACAGTCCCTGAGATGTTATGTTGAGGGTAGCCTCCACCAGCCCTTTCAAATGTGATTATCAGATTAACTTCTTGTTTATCACCAGCAGGCTTCACATAGTCAAGAAGTATCTGTGCCTCTACTGTAGTTCCTACTGAAATCAATAAAGGAGAGCTGAATGGGTTACCCAAGACTGTGTTTTCTATTGCCTCAACATCTATTAGCTCTATGTCCTTGCCAAAATTATTCCTAAGCATTAAATTAACATTTCCGTCACTTGTAATCCTGTACTCAACACACTCTAATTGCCTTCCAAAATCACACTTACTAGGCAATAGGTTGCTTGGATTAAGAAAGCCAAAATAAGCCAAGGCTCCTATAGCAATCAGTGCTGCGAGAATAGCCCATCCATAAGTTGTGAGGTATTCTAAGGCAGCCTGAGCCTTTTCTTGCTTTACCATCTTTTTTTAGCCTGTCTCTATTTTCAGAATTAATATAGGATGATAAGATGAAATTAAAATAAATTAAAGTGTGTAATTAAAAAATTTTGTTATTTATTATTTATGGTTAGGAATTCTAGAGCTGATTATGAGCTTTTCCTCATCTTGTTTTCATCTAATAAAAAATAATTTAAGAACATAATTTTATTGTACATCACCAAAAATCTCTCCATTAACAGGAGTCCAGTACACCCCCCCTGTTTTTTGGTAATACCCATTTATCTCAAACTTTACCTTATCACCCACTGGGAAGTCAGGAGGAGTAGGAAGGCCAGAGAAGTCGCATTCTATCTCAGCTATCCTTCCAGGCTGAAGATTATCTACTGGCAACCCAGTTGCAGAGTCTAGGCAGTCAACAAAAGGATTAGTTCCAGCAAGGTATGTTGCAGTAAAGTTAAAGTCTGCAGTTGCTCCAGCATTATTCCTAAACCTGAATTTAACTGTAACTGTTGTAGAATCAATAGTGTATTCTACACAGTCAACCTCAGGGCCAAAAGTGCATCTTCCAGGCAATAATCCCTTTGGGTTAAGCACTCCAAAGTATGCTAGTGCTCCTATCATTATAAGGATTACTAAGAATGCCCAGCCATAAGTTGTTAGGAATTCCAGTGCTGCTTGTGCTTTTCTCATAAAATCACCTCTTTAATAGTCTAATGTTTGATAAAAAATGCTCACTATATCTTTTTTATTGTATCTTTTGTATTTTGTTTATATAAATTTTTTGCTTTTATGGCTTTTTTCCTGGTTCTTGTTTTATATTGACTCTATGCCATCATCCCACCGAGCAGTGAACTTATGATTAGTGAGAATATGAGGTACATTACCAAGGAGCCTATTAGGAATAAGGGGATGTACTTTAACCCTCCTTTTATATCTCCCTTTTCTATGGTGCTTATAATCATTGATGAGAACACAGATATTATACATATGGCTGCTATTGAGAATACCTGGAAGTGGTGAGGGTCAATGTCTGCTACTGAGAACTTGAACATGGCTGTGGTTGTTGTTTGAAAGCTTGTGCTTAACCTTTCGCCGAACTGGAGGATAATGATTAGGAGCTGCTTTGAAAGAGCAAACAAGGCAGGCGTTATCACTATTACTATGACTGCCATGAATATCATATAGGTGAGAGTGGCTGCTGTCATTTCTTGTTTTAATGCCTTGGTCTTCTTTAGGTCAGATACAAGGCTGTCAATAACTCCTGTAATCGAGCCTCCACTAATTATTTCTCCTTTGAGTAGGTCTATGCTTCTTCTAAGGATAGGAGAGTTATACTTTTCAGAGAATTCTTGTAAAGCCTCACTAACATCATTACCAGTTGCCACCCTTTTGCTTACAATTCCTATTTCTTTGGCTAGGATTCCAAATTCTGGTTTTATAGCAGCCCAGAGTGATTTCTCAAAGGTCATACCTCCTTTAAGATTGGTTGAGACCAAGGCTAGGTAGTCTGGGAACATATCTTCTAATAGTTTGGTTCTTGTATATATCTTGATGTTTAGGTAGAAGTAGATTGAGAGGATTATAAGGGCTGCTATTGTTACTTGGACTATAAACCATGCTACAAAGGTGATGATAAAGAACAGTAGAAGGGTTTGGTCCTTTATAACAGGGTAAATACCAGGAACATATACAAAGTAAGTTATGGTTGCTGTTAGCCAGAATAATAATCCAAAGAACTTGTAGGGCACGTCTTCTATCCCTGCTTTTAATAAGTACTTACCTAGACTAGGCCTTATCTTTTTGGGTAGAAATGCTTTTCCAAATTCTTCAAGGTATAAAAGACTCATTTTTAAAGGCTATCCTCTCATATTTTTCATATTTCTCTTGGTTCTGTGTTTACCTTATAATCTCATAATTTCATATATTCACGTTATTCATATATTTACATTTGGTCTTATGTGTTTAAAGAGACTTATGAATACCAGTTCTATAATGAGAATAAAAAAGGCAAAGGTAAAAAAGGTCGAGGGAGTTATTCTAAGTGAGACCAGGCCTGCGACTATTGTAAACATGGTTATACCAAGGCTTGGCATTACCACTGCTAGGAGCATGTAGAAGAGGGTGAGGCTGCTTAGTTTTTTTCCATACCTCTGGATTTCTATGAGCTGCTCATTTGATATCTCTCCAAGTACTGCTTCCAGGTTCTGAGTAACATCTATACCAATTTTAAGAGCATTATTTATCTGGAAGAGTATTCTCTTCATTTTTTTTGAAGGGCACTCATCTGTTGCTTTCTCAAGGGCACTCTCTAGTGGAGTGCCTAGTTCTATGTCCCTCATTATCTCTTTAAAATAAGTATTAGCTACTCCATAGCTTTGACTGGCCTCTGCTAATGAGTTTATTAATGGCTTTCCTGAGTTTAGTTTGATGAGGAGGAACCTGCCTGCAAAGAGAACATCTTTATCAATGTGCTTGGCTTTCTTACTAATCTTTGCATCAACTGATTTGAGCATGGCAAGGTAGGACATGAAGAAGAAGACAACACCTGTTAAGGGAATAAAAAACCAGGACATCTCGGCTTTTTGTATTATAAAGAATGATAAGGCTGCCATGGTCAAGCCTACCATAAAAGCGTTTCGCCTGGTTTGGGATAAGAACTGTTCTGGCTTCTTGTTAATTCCTGCTGTTCCTAGTTTTTTCTTTAGAATTGCTTTACTCCTTTTTTTTGTGAAAGGCATTAAAAATCCTCCATTATGATGTGATGATGAGACTTAAACAACACAAACAACAGTAAAAACAGTTTTCTTAGTTTTTTAATACATCTTTAGAGTGCCCATGTAGTACTTTGCGATTACAAGTCCTATATCATTAACATTTGTTACTCCTCTTTTTATCATCCATTTTAGGATTCTGATTTTTTCTTTTAGATCAAAAGTTATTTCTTCTTCACTCAAGCCTGTGTAGAGTTTAAGCCTTTCCATCATTGTTTCTGACTTTGCAACTTGTTCAAGCCCGTCCTTTGAAATATTGAGTTTCATGAGAATCCTAGGGTCTCCTGTTGGGGTTAGCTCTGCTATTTGCAGGGTTCTTCTTTTTCCTGTTCTCCTATTCCTATTCTGCACTATTATCATTGATAATGATGCCATCATTGGTTTGGGTACTCCTATTGGGGGGTTGGTGAGTCTTGTAATGACTTCCTCTGCATTGTTGGCGTGCAGGGTTGAATATACTGAGTGACCTGTGTGCATTGCTTCAAGGAGCACTTCTGCTTCCCTTTTTCTTCTTATCTCTCCTACTATTATTCTGTCAGGCCTCATTCTAAGGCTGTTCACCAGAAGGTCTAGCATTGTAACTTCTCCTTTTCCCTCTGGGTTTGGAAGCCTGGTTTCCATGGGTACCCAGTGCAGGTCACTTGGCAGGGTTAGCTCTCTTGTATCCTCTATACTTATAATCCTCTGGTTAGGGGGGAAGAAGTTGCTAATAACATTGAGCATACTGGTCTTTCCGCTTCCTGTTCCTCCACTGATAATAATGCTGAGCTCGTTCTGCACTGCCAGCCATATAAGAGCTGCTGCTTCATAACTAAGCACATTATCCTCGATGAACTTGGTAATGGTCCATGGGTCCTGGGAGAACTTTCTTATGGTAAGGGTGTTTCCTTTTGTACTAATAGGTAATAGGGTAGCATTAACCCTGTCCCCTGTTAAGAGGTGTGCATCCATTAATGGGTTGAGATTGGTGATTTCTTTTCCTACGTCTCTTCCTATCATGGTTGCAAAGTGCCTTATTCTTGTCTCTGTGACTATCTTAATATTACTTATTAACCAACCATGCTTTCTGTGATAAACCCAGACTGGATCTTTATGATTGTTTATTACTATTTCTTCTAGTGCAGGGTCTTGGAGCAGGATTTCAATTTTTCCAAGACCAAGATTCTCTTCTATGAGATAGTTGATAAGCATGTTGGTTGTTTTTTCATCTGCTTTTGGGAAGTACTTGTGTATTAGTTTTTTTATCTCACCCTTAAACCTCTGCCTGATATTAATGAGCTCGGTCTGCTCTAGGTTCTCTATTTCCTCCAGGTTCATCCTTGAGATGAACTCCTGTCTTATCTTCTCCAGGATAATCTTGGTTGCATCACTGATATTGGTTATTGAGACAACATATTCTGGTACTGGTCTGTCCTCTTTTGAGTAGATGCTTATATCTACAACTATGTTATTAACTATGATGGTGTATCGGTCTATGAGTTCTTTTTTTGATAATTCTCTCCTGGCTCGCTCTATTAGTTTAGTCATGACAATCAGTTTTTCTTATTTTTTCTTTTTTATGGGCCTATAATTTATGGGCTATTATATCAAGGGTGTTAATCCTTTGTGTGTTCTTAACAAAGAGGAGCTTGTGCTCTAATTTTTCTATTTCTTTTAATAACTTATATTTCTCATCAAATGCTTCTTTTGGAAGTATCTGGATTCTGTGTTTCGCTTCAAGCAGATTATGGTTTGCCTGCTCTACCAGGTCCCTGTCAAGCAGGAGGTATGTTTCTTCCAGGATTTTGTTAATATTCAAAACCTTCTCTTGGGTGTAGGAGAGGAGTTTCTTTTTCAGATTGTCTTCTAGTAGTTCGATGTCTTTGTAGGTTGCTAGGATTTCTTTGTATATTTTTTTCTTTTCTTCTGCTGGGTGTTCTGGGTATTGTTTGAATATTTCTTTTAGTTTTTTGTACTCTTTGATCATGTTTAGGATATCTTTTTTTGTTATGAGTTCTTTTATTTTTTTAAGGTTTTCATAAATCTCTTTTTTCTTTTTCAGATTGTCTTCTAGTAGTTCGATGTCTTTGTAGGTTGCTAGGATTTCTTTGTATATCTTTTTCTTTTCTTCTGCTGGGTGTTCGGGGTATTGTTTGAATATTTCTTTTAGTTTTTTGTACTCTTTGATCATGTTTAGGATATCTTTTTTTGTTATGAGTTCTTTTATTTTTTTAAGGCTTTCATAAATCTCTTTTTTCCTTGCTTCTAACTCTTTTTTCTCTTTTTCTTCTTCTTTTTTCCTAGTAAGTTCTATGATTTGCTTCTGAACAAGGATTTGTTTTAGTTTTTTAATGCTCTCATACAATGACAGAGCGTCTGCAAGCAGAGCTGTTTTTTCTTCCTCCATCTCATGAGGGAATTTTCCTAAGAGCTCTTTGAGATGTCTGTACTCCCTTATGCTTTTATTCACCTTTTTATTCTTCACAAACTCTACTATTGTCTTATGTGACTCAATTATCTCTTCTTTGAGCTTTCTTGTCTCTGCGAGTTTCTTCTCTACAGGTTCTTCTGGCCTGGTTTCTTTTATTTCTCTTACTTCTTCTTTCTCACCAAACCCTTCTTTTAATTTTTTGATACTATAATACCAACAAAGAGCAGAGTCATAGACCTTTGACTTCTCCTTTTGGTAAGTATCGGGCACCCTTTTGATTAATTCCTTCATCTCCCTATACCTCTTAATCGCTTCTTTCAGGTCTTCTTCTCTCACAGGCTTCTTTGTAGTTAGTTTCTCAAGCTCTTTCTCCTTCTTGTCAATACTGCTGAGGATGAGATTAGCACCCTCTGCTCTCTTTTTTTGAAATAATTCTGGTCTTGTGAACAGGCCTTTCTCCTCATAATCCCTTATTGTTTCAAAAAGGCTCTTCTTTCCCTCCTCCTTTGCCTGATAGTCCTTCATCTTCTCATATATTTCCTCTAAGATTATGTAAAGCCTCTTCTTGCTTAGAGAAGTCTCAGGTGCCTTGAGATACTTGCTCTTCACATCCTCAAACACTTTCTGGGCTTTTCTCAGGTCTCTCTCTTTCAAGGCATTACTGATTTCCTTGGAGTAATCCTGGGTTATTTCATACAGGTCAAACTCTTCTTCTCTTAGGTTAGCAACTTTTTCAGCTACCACCACGGCTTGTTCATCAAGGAATTCTATGATGTCCTTTTCCAGGAATTTGTCAAAATCCATTTTTTCTTTCTAGCCTTAGCACTATTCTATGATAATAATAATCTCCCTGCATAAGTATTCCATAATTCTTCAATATGAGTAAGATTCCTCTTTCTTGCCTCTCTGAGGAAAAATTCTCTTTTCCTGTTAAGAGCCACCTTAACATGGTTTTTCCATAAGAAGGTTATCTTACCTTGAGGTATGTTCTTCTGAGAAGCCCTTATCACAAAGTCTTCTTTATAAGCATTTAAGCCTGGCTTTGCTTCCTCTTTTACACGGACTTTTCTCTCCTCAGGAGGCCTGTTAAGATAGATGATTGGCTTGGTGAACTTGTACTCTATACCAACTATCTCTTCTTCCACTAGAAAATCAACCCAGGACTGGAGGAGAGAAGAACTTATCCTAAGTTTCTGAGCAGCTTCTGTTAAGGGTATTTTATCAATTCCTTTAAGAAACTCTAAAAGCCTATCAACTCCTGTCCTTATGGTTTCTTCTGCCAAAAAAGCCCACCCCTTTTTGTTTCCTTTCTCCTCATTATACTTTTTATACCTTTAACTATATAAAAGTGATTATCACTTTTGAACATATATAAACTTTATTAATTATCATTCAGTGGTGCTGATATTACTTGGTGCTGATATTATTCTTGTGGGCAAGTATACCTCACATCATCAGGCTTTATGTTAAAATTTAGCCTATGGGTCTCATCTAATTGGAAGCCAGGTTCTGATATTATTAAAGAGTTAATGATTTCAACTATTTCTGTATCACACCTAAACTTCTTTTTCTGCCAGAACAAGTAGTCAACCATGGTGTCATTATCATCATAACTCACTCCTGGGCCTGTATGATTCACAAAGCTTTCAATACCAAAATCATTAGACACAAAGTTGCCTTTTATTCTGTTAATAAAGCTAATCCCTTTCTTGTAATTCCTGTACTCATGATTATAATAGAGCTGCTTTAAGTCTGTTGAGTTCAAGAGCCAGTCTGGTTTTCGTATAGCAGTCTTTTTAATAGTCTGATTATAAGTGCCGTTGAGCAGGTAGAGAGGGTCTAAGAGTCCATTTATGCTCACCATGCTTGTTACTAGTCTTGTATCAGAGAGATTAGCAAAGGTATCATTTATGTATAAGCTTAGGTTAACAATGACTTCTATTGAAAAAGCATCAAGAGTCTGGTTGGTGGTAATATTATTTATTCTATAATCAGAATTCATATTGAGCTCTTTCCTTGCAATATCCTTTATTCTGTTCAGATAATAAATAAGAGTCTTATTGATCATGCCAGGGCATATTTTTGAAGTTGTTAAGTTACCTGTTCTTATACAATAAACATACTGGGTTTCAAATTCATCATTAGGTGCTTTCATATCATTAAGGTCTTGTATTACTCCTTGCAAGGCTGAGTAACCAGTTATTGATGCCATACCTCTAGCATAGTCAAAGAAGTTACCCATATAATCATTAAGCACACCAATCCTTGTTTCAATAAGCGTGATCTTGTAATCAACAGGTTTCTCAACTCTGGCTGAGAAGATAAGAGTAAAGAATACTGCAATAACTATTGCCAGAACAGTAAATACTACTCCTCTTTTATTATTTATCAAACCCATACTTTTACCTCTAATATTACAGGGCCATAAATGTATGTTTCATTTATTCTTTTAAAACTGATTTTCTTTGAGTTCAGAACAAGGCCTGCTTCCTGCAACGGAGTATTAGTCTTATTGTATATCCTGGTCTTGTTCATATAAACTGCAAAGCTTCTCTGCTCTGGGATTATACCTTGACTTACTTCTTTGATAAAGTTAGCCATGATAGTAGTGGTATCTTTCCCAGACTCATTATAGTAATAAAACTCTGTGAGTTGCTCTAAAAGCGTATTATCAAGGTCTGTTATATTCCCATCATCCACAAGGCTTTGAACATAATCCCCTTGAAACTCCCTTACCTTAACGTTTATCAGGAAATTTGTATAATCTCCTACTATTCTCAGAGTAGGACCAGCTTCTGGCCTTAAACTATGAGTTGTGAAGATTATGATTAAGCTGAGAAAGATTATGCTACCAGCTATTAATGAGTCTATCACAAAGAAATAAGCACCTCTTTTATTCATGTTTATTACACCATATCTTATTATCTGAAATTATCTGCTTATTCACTTCTTTTGTTCTTGATTGGTTGTCTGGATTAGTTGTTTGATTTTTTTGATTAAACATATCATGTCCTCTTTTATAGAGATAGCATCTTCAACACTTAATTCCTTGCCATAATAATTCACCTTGTTTCTTATCTTTCTGAATTTGTCAAAATGCACACTTAACTCTTTTTGACCGAGAATCTCTTTTAGGAAAGCTGCATAGCATTCATGATTATATATCTTAAATCCTTTTTTTGTTGCTAATGCTTCTAGAAGTTCTCTTAATGATTCGTAACACAAGGATATGACTGAGGAACAAGTGGTTTTGTCTATATCCAACCTTTTTGCAGATTCCAGTCTGTTTTGACTTGATTTTATTAAAGACTTTACTAAATTGTTATCTGCTCCTATCTTTTTTACCAGTCGTTTCATATTGCATTCTTTCCAATCCATTTTAAATCATCACTCCATTCAAGAGTAAGCCCTCTTGTATGTTCTTTTTTAAATGAATGTTATTTAATTCATTTCTGAAATGCAGCTGTATTCTTCTTTTTAGTTTTTTTTCAAACTCCTTTAAACCTATTTCTTTTTCTTTAGAATCAAGATATATGTCTATGTCTGAGTTTACTGTTGTTTCCCCTTTTATTAGAGACCCAAAGAGTATTACTGTATCATAGTTGATTTTTTCTGTTAGTTGTTTTGTTAAATCAGTCAGTTTTTGTCGCCAGTAAGCCTTTAATAAGTCTATGAAAACAGGGCTTTCTCTGTTTGCCCTGTACAAATGATTTTTCCTTTCTGTTCTTGATTTTAATAGCCCTTCCTTTTCCAGTGCCTTTAGGATGCTTGATGCTGTTGGTGGAGTGACACCTATTATTTTAGCATATTCCCTAACATTGACTTCCTGGTAGCAGTCTTCAAAAAACACACTCAGTTTGTTAAAAATAGCTAACATATGTCAATAATAATTAACAAGTGTTTAAATGTTTTTCTGTTCTGTGTGGGTTCTATAAGAATTAATTCTTCAAATTTAATTAAATACTAGGTTCAAATAAAATAAACAAACCACAACCATTAAAAAACCTGGTTCTCCACTACACACCATCATGGTTGATTATACTGAGCAAATAAAGAAATTCCAGGAAGAGCTAAGAACTACCAAATACAATAAGCGCACCCAGCACCATATAGGCTTAGTTAAGGCTAAGATTGCTAGGCTTAGGGAGAAGCAGGAGAAGAGGAAGAAGACTGGCAAGAGAAGAGAGGGTTATAGTGTTAAGCGCTCAGGAGATGCAACTGTTATAATTCTAGGTTTTCCAAGTGTTGGCAAGAGCACTTTGCTTAATGCATTGACCAGTGCTAAGTCTGATATTGCAGATTATGCCTTCACAACCCTTTCTGTGATTCCTGGCACTCTTGAATACAAGCATGCAAAGATTCAGATTCTTGATGTGCCTGGTGTTATGAGAGGAGCTAGTGACGGAACTGGCAGGGGCAAGGAAGTGCTGTCTGTTATGAGAAGCGCAGACATGGCATTAGTCTTGGTTGATGTTAATCATCCAGAGCACTTAAAAATTCTTTTAAACGAAATATATAATACAAATATTAGGATTAACCAGCACAAACCTGATGTCAGGATTAGGAAGACTTCTAGGAATGGCATTAGGATTGGAAGGACTGTGAAAACAGAGATAATAAACAACACTATAAAGACAATTCTTAAGGAGTTCAGGATTCACAACGCAGAAGTTCTTATCCGGGACAAGATAAATGAGGACCAATTGATAGACATAATTGAGGATAACAAGGTTTATATGCCGGCACTAATTGTGCTGAGTAAGTCAGATACTGTTAGCAAGGAAAAAGCAGAGAAAATAAATAGGAGACTGGGCGCGGATATTATTGTAAGTGCAGAAAAGATGATAAGAATTGATGAGCTTAAAAAACTAATCTTTGAAAAACTCAGGTTGATTAGAATCTATTTAAAAGAGCCTGGCAAACAACCAGACCTTGAAGAGCCTCTTATTATTTACAAGAACAGCACTGTAAGAGATGTTTGTGAAAAACTCCACAAAGACTTTATTAGCAAGTTCAGGTTTGTAAGAATCTGGGGTCCTAGCTCAAGATTTCCAGGGCAGAAGTTATTATCATTAAAGCATGTTATTAAGGATAAAGATGTTCTTGAGATACATTTAAGATGATTTTAATAGAATTATTTATAAATAAAGATATTTTCTTATTGTCACTATTTAATAAAGGTTAGATCCATGTTAGAAGATACTATTACTGGGGAAGAAGCAATTATGAAGTATGTTTTTGGTTCTGTTGGTAAAAAACTATACAGAATGTTCTTGTTTGGAGATAAAACAACCTATATAGGTAAAGAGAACATATTCAAGGAAAACAAGAAAGAAGAAAAAGGAAGAATTATAGTTGTCAATCATCCTGGTGTAGGCAAAGATATTGCTGCTATTATAAAACTACATTTAAAAGAGAACCAGCAAGTATTTTTTACAGCAAGAAAAGAGCTTTTTGATAAGAAAGAATTTTTTACCTTGATTGAGGATTATTTCAAAAAAAACCTGTTCAGACAAACGATTTTTCTACCTTTTTTGCCTCCTAGGCCTTTAGCAAAAGCATTTTCTAATTATCTGCCTCAAATACTGATTAAAACAGGGATGATACCTGTTGATATAAAAAATGAAAGCAACAGAGAAGCAAAAAGAACTAACATAAACGCAGTTAAGAAAATAAAGGATTACTTGTTGAAAGGCAGGACAATAGTTATTCTTCAATATAACCCTGAACAGATAAAAAGCAAATACCATAGCTATCTTCTTAGATGTGATGATACTGCTGCAAAACTAGCTTTACATATTTATAAGAGAGAAAGAGAGACAGTAGTGAACATAATTCCTACGAGCATATATAATGCAGCAGGACTTTTGCCTTTGAAAGATATAGTAGTAAATATAGGAAAGGAAATGAATATTCTTCCTTATCTTAAAGAAAAAAATCCTATTCCTGTATTTACAGATAGCATAGAAGAAAAAATGGCTTGTCTTTTAAAAGAATCATTATCCTATCTAGTAAAACACCCATAAGAAATATCATATATCCAGAACCACCTCCACAACAAACCCCTTCTCCTCCTTCTTTATGAGCATCTCAGAATAAGTTACTGATTTAATATTTCCTTTTACTTCATAGTTCTTGTAGTTATCCCCCAGTGCAATGCACTGCAATGAATAATTGTTTTTTTCTTGTTTTATTTTCATGTCCTTGATTTCAGAAAGTATAAAACCTTCTGTGTCTAGTAGGAATAATAGTTGCTCTAGGAAGTCATAGAGCAAGGCCTCAATAGTCTTAGTGTTTATACTAATCTTCTTTTCAATCTTTTTTTTAACCTTTTTTGTATCTGTTAGAAAGTCAAAGCCTGCAACAGCAGTGTTAACAAAAGTTTGTTCAAGAGTGTTGCCATAGGCTCTTATCTTTAGGTCAGCAGTGTGGTCAAGATATTCATATCTCATTTTTTAGTAAGGTATGATTTCTATATCTCCTTTTTCTTCCTCATCCTTGCTTTCATCATCACTGTCAGAACTATCAGGAGGAGTGCCTAGCACAGGAGTACCTCCAAATAAGCCAGTCATCCCATTAGAAACATCACCACCAGTATTAAACCCACCACCTGTACTACTCTCAACCAGTTTTTGCAAGAACTCAATAGTCCTTCTAATATCCTCAGGAGAATCTTTTTTTGTAT